>JAQGKG010000455.1 GCA_028290245.1 Devosia sp.
CGGCTGGTGGCGCACTCGCCGTCGACCGGCACGGCTTCTCGGCCGAGGTCACCCGCGCCATTCAAAACCACACCAATATCACAGTGGTGCGTGAGGAAATCGCTGGCTGGCCGCCCGAGGACTGGAAGAATGTCATCATCGCCAGTGGGCCGCTGACCTCCCCTGCCCTTGCCGAGGCGATCCTGGCCAAGACCGGCGAGGATGCGCTGGCGTTTTTCGACGCCATCGCGCCCATCGTCCACAAGGACAGCATCAATATGGATGTGGTCTGGGCCCAGTCGCGCTACGACAAGGCTGGTCCGGGCGGCACCGGCGCCGATTACCTGAACTGCCCGATGGACAGGGATCAGTACTTTGCCTTCGTCGAGGCGCTGAAGACGGCGCCACTGCACGAATTCAAGGACTGGGAGAATGTGCCGTATTTCGACGGCTGCCTGCCGATCGAAGTAATGGCCGAGCGCGGTGTCGAAACCCTGCGCCATGGCCCGATGAAGCCGGTTGGCCTTACCAACCCGCGCGACCCCATGGTCAAGAGCTACGCCATCGTCCAGCTCCGGCAGGACAATGCGCTGGGCACGCTGTGGAACATGGTCGGCTTCCAGACCAAGATGCGCTACGGCATCCAGGCCGATATTTTCCGCATGATCCCCGGGCTCGAGAACGCACAGTTCGCGCGGCTCGGCGGCCTGCACCGCAATACCTTCCTTAATTCGCCGAAGGTGCTGGGGCCTGACCTCAAGCTCAAGGCTGATCCGCGCATTCGCTTTGCCGGGCAGGTCACCGGCGTGGAAGGCTATGTCGAAAGCGCCGCATGCGGATTGATCACAGGACGACTTGCTGCGGCCGACGCTCGTGGCGAGACCATGGGCATGCCACCCATTACCACGGCGCTCGGCGCGCTGGTCGCCCATATCACCGGCGGCCATATCGAAGCAGAAGGCTATAGTGGCGCGCGCAGCTTCCAGCCGATGAATGTCAATTTCGGTCTGTTCCCGGAAGTCGCGGTTGTCAGGCCTGAGGGCGCCGGCCGCTGGCGTGGTAACGACAAAACCATCGCGAAGCGCCGCGCGATTACCTCGCGGGCATTGGTGGATTTGGAAAGGTGGCAGTAGCAAGCGCAGGTAGTTCGGGAGAACTAACGTCCCGAACTTATCCCCCACCAGGATAGGCGGATTATCTTGCGCCAGTCGGGCTCGTTGCTGGCTGGTGCAAATACCGACGTCTTGCGCCGGTTCAGGTCAGCCAGTTGTGGCTTTAGGATCGCGATGGAAGCGAAGGCGGGACGCAGGCGGGGCGGCAAGTTTGTAATGGCCGCTTCGGCCTTGTTCAGGTGCTCGCCCGCAAACTCGGTCAACTGACCCAGCGCCTCATGCAGTCCTTCACTCTCCGTGCGAGCGAAAATCTCGCCCTCACGCACGCCATTGGCTTCGAAAATCGACCACGGCAGCATGATGCGGCCCTGCGATGACACATAGCCGAACGCGCGCAAATGCCCGATCATGGCGTGGGCCACGCCAAGATGCCCCGCCGCGTCGCCGGTTTCGACGGTCTCGCCATCGTTGAGGATCATCGCGGCGAGCTGATACAGCGTAGACACGGTCTCGCCGGCATAGCCTTCGAAGCTTTCGAGGTCCGGCATGGCGTCGTCATAGAGATCGAAGCGCCGCGCCCCGATCAGGCGCAGCAGCGTCCCAGCAGGGATATTGTAACGCGCCATGGTATCGAGCAGCGCATCGGCGACCGGATTTTGGCGCACCACGCCGTGGCCCTCGCCTTCCAGCGCATCGCTCCACCATTGCAGACGGATTTCACCCGGCGCCGGATTGGACACCCGCTCGCGGATCGCGGCCACATCGGCATTGAAGGCATAGAGCGCGGTCACCGCATCACGGTAGTCGCCGGTCAGCACCAGCGTCGATAGATAGCGATCGCGGTCACCCAGGCGCAGGGCTTCTGCGGCGTGGGCAAAACTGGCTTGGGCCATGTCAGCGAACCTTGTCGACGGCGATCAGTGCGGCAGCCACGGCCCGTTCTTCGGCCAGCAGCACGTTGTATGTCCGAATGGCGCCGCCGGTGTTGACCGCCTCGACGATCACGCCGCGCTCTCGCAGCGCCTCGCGCAGTTCGCGAGGGATCGCCGCGATATCGGGACCGATGCCAATCATCAGCACGTCGATATCGTCGGCAGCGGCAAAGACCGGCGCGAGCGATTCGAGCGTGATTTCGGACGCCATCGTGACGGGCCACGCCAGCATGCCGCTCGGCAGACAGAGCAGCGATCCCCGATGTGAGATACCGGCAAAACGGAAGCCGCCATTGCCATAGGCGTCGATGCCTACCTGCGTCGGGTACTGCTTTACCTCGCTCACTTAGGGCCTCCGCCTAGACCGAAGCGCCGTCCGCCGTCTTGGCGAGCGCCTTGTCGTCCTCGACCTTTTGCTTGAGACCGAAGTTGATCAGGATCGGACCGTTGACGATGATCGACGAGTACATGCCGACAAGGCAACCGAAGGTCATGGCGATCGTGAAACTGCGGATCACTTCGCCGCCGAAGATCACCAGCGGAATCAGCGCCAGGAACACGGTGAACTGGGTGATTGTGGTGCGCACGATGGTCTGGTTGATCGACAGATCGATCAGCTCCGGCAGTGGCATCTTGCGATGCTTGCGCAGGTTCTCTCGGACGCGATCGGACACCACGACGGTTTCGTTCAGCGACAGACCGACAAGTGTCAGCACTGCCGCGATGGAGGTCAGATTGAACTCCAATCCAGTGAGCGAATAGAGACCTATTGTCATAATGACGTCATGCGTCGTCGTGGTTACCGCCGCCAACGCGAACTGCCACTCGAAGCGGAACCAGATGTAGATCAGGATGGCGATCAGCGAAATGATGACGGCGATCGCACCCTTCCAGGCGAGCTCGCCCGACACCGTGCCACTTACGGCCTCGGTGCTGCGCACGGTGTAGCTCTCGGTGGCCAGCGCATCGCGGACCTTGGCAACAGCAATCTGGTCAGCGTCCTGCCCGCCTTCCTGCGCCTGGATACGGACCAGCACGTCTTCTGGCGTGCCGAAGCCCTGCACCTGGACTTCGCCCAGTTCAAGTCCATCGAGCAGTTCGCGAACCTGCCCAGCGTCGGCCGGGCCACCCTGATGCTGGATGACGATGGCGGTGCCGCCGACGAAGTCGATGCCGAGGTTGAAGCCCTTGAAATAGGCCGAACCGAGCGACAGCACGCTGGCGATGATCGAAAAGGCGATCACGTAACGCGAGATTTTCATGAAGGGAATCTTGGTCCCATCAGGAATGAAGCGGAAACGCTGGATCTTGAGCACTTTCGGCCGCACGCGGCGGAACCAGGCCTGCACCTGATAGGAGGTGACCCAGTAGGAGGTGAACAGCGAGGTCAGGATGCCGAGGCCGAGCGTGACGGCAAAGCCCTGAACCGGCCCGGAGCCCAGGAAATACAGCACGACAGCCACGATGAGCTGGGTCAGGTGGGAATCGATGATAGTGCCCCAGGCCCGCTCGAAGCCGGCGTTGATGGCCTGGATCGGCGATTTACCCGATCGCTGCTCCTCTCGCATTCGCTCATAAATCAGCACGTTGGCGTCAACCGCGAGACCAATGGTCAGCACGATACCGGCAATACCCGGCAGGGTCAGCGTGGCGCCGAGCATCGAAAGCGCGGCAAAAATCAGGATGATATTGAGGATCAGCGAGACGTTGGCGAAAACGCCCCACAAGCCGTAGGCGGCGATCATGAAGCCGATGACGAGCACTGCCGCGATAACACCCGCGGTGATGCCGTGCTGGATCGAGTCGGCACCTAGGCTGGCATCGACAGTGCGCTCTTCGATGACGTCGAGCGACGCTGG
>JAQGKG010000459.1 GCA_028290245.1 Devosia sp.
GTATTCGCGGGGTGCCGTTCTTTGTGTTTGGCGAGAAGTACGCGCTGTCAGGGGCGCAGCCGGATGAAGTTTTCGAACGTGCGCTGGCTCAGGCAATTGACGAGCTTTAGGCTGGGCGATTGGGGTATGATCTCGGCAAATATTTGCCGAGGTTTGCAGTGAAGCTCTTGAGACGTATCGCTATTTTCGTCGTTGTTCTGGTCGCCATCGTTTATGCGGGGGCGGTTGGCTACATGTATTTCAACCAGCGTGCGCTGCAGTATGATGCGCAGGGTGAGGTGATCAATCTTGCCGATGCGGGGCTGCCGCAGACCGAGAATATCGCGGTGCCGGTTGGCGACAGTATTGTCAACGGATGGTATCAGGCGCCGCGGGCGGGCATGCCGTTGATCGTCTATTACAAAGGCAACTCGGGCAGTTTTACTGAGGAGCACGAACGCTTTGAGCAGTTCGTGGCCGATGGGTATGGCTTTGTGGCGTTCGACTATCGCGGCTTCCCGGCATCGCCGGGCTCCATCAGTCAGCAGGGCATTCTCGACGACGCGACTGCCGTGTTCGACTGGGCTGCGGCCAAAGGATTCCCAATTGTGATCTGGGGACGATCGCTTGGTTCGGGGCCTTCGACCTATATTGCCAGCGTACGCGACGCCCAAGCGTTGTTGCTGGAAACACCGTTTCTGTCGGCGGTGACGGTGGCTGGTGAGCGCTATCCGTTCCTGCCAGTGAGCCTCGTTATGCAGGACCAGTTTCCGGTAAATGAATGGATTATGAACGTCGCTGAGCCTGTGCTGGTGGCGCATGGTACTGGCGATACCACCATCGACGTCAGCAATGGCGAGCGGGTGTACGCGCTGGCGCCCAACAAGGACGAATTGTGGATCGAGCCGGGGGCCGGCCACAGCGATATGTGGGCTCGCGGCATCTGGACCCATGCGCGGCCGTTTTTCGAACGAGCCGTTTCCAATTGAGAGCTTGACCTTGCAGCGGGGCAGGGCGCCAAGTCGGGCTCCTGCCTCCGGACTTCCTCTTTCATGACCATGACGATTCCTTTCCGAGCCATGTCGGCTCGCCGCACCGCTATTGTCGGTGGCCTGATGGTTGCCACGGGGCCGCTCAGCCTCACGCTCTATTCGCCCGCCCTGCCCACGATGGTGCTCGATCTGGGCACGACCGACGCGGGCGGCAAGTTGACGCTGAGCGTTTATTTTGCCGCATTTGCGGTGGCGCAACTGATCTGCGGGCCACTGTCGGATCGCTATGGACGCCGCAGCGTGGGCATCGCCTTTTTCCTTATCTATGTGCTGGGCAGCCTAGTGTCGGTGGCTGCGCCGTCGCTCGAGGTGCTGTTCCTGGGCCGCTTCATCCAGGGGTTTGGCGTCTCGGCCGGCGTGGCGCTGTCGCGCGCCATGGTGCGCGATCAGTTTACCGGCAGCGAGGCCATTCGCATCCTGACCCTGATCAACTTGATCCTGACCGTTACACCGGCTGTTGCCCCGACGCTAGGCAGCGTGATCCTGCTGCTTGGCTCCTGGCACCACATGTTCATGGTCATGGCAGGCTTCGGGCTGGCCATTGTGGCTCTGCTGGCCTTGGGGTCGCGAGAGACACTGGCCGAGGACGCCCGCGTGCCCATCAAGCTATCTACGGTCATCGGCAATTATCGCCGCTTGCTGGCCTCGCCAGATTTCCTGCTGCCGTCATTGCTGCTGGGGCTGGTGTTTAGCGGCTTTCACGGTTTCACCGCGCTGCTGCCTTTCCTGCTGATTGGCGACATGGGGCTGAGTCCGCTGCAGTTCGCCATGGCCATGCTGGTGCAGACGGCGTCCTTTATTGCCGGCAATCTCGTTGTCGGCTACCTGTCCACCCGCATCAGTTCGCGAAGGCTGGTGCTGGTGGCACTGTTCCTGCTGGGCTTGGGCGGGCTGGGGTTTGCCGTGTTGCCGAACCTTTTTCCGGGCTCGGTCATAGCCATCATGGCGCCGGTGGGCGTGTGGATGCTGGCCCTCGCGTTCATCAGTCCGACGACGACGGCGGCGGCAATGTCCGGCTTTGGCAGAATTGCGGGCGCCGCCGGAGCTATGACCGGCTTCTTCCAGGTTGGTGGCGGCTTTGCCGGTTCGTTGGCAGCCGGCATGCTGTGGGGTGATGCGCGAGCGGTGCTGACCCTGCTGCTGCCGGTGGTGGCCGTGCTGGCCATAGCAGTAGCGCTGATCGATCGACGGCGCGCGCTGAACGCTTAGGACAATCACCAAAGCTGGCCTGAATGCCGATGGGCTCAGGACAAACAAAAACGCCGTCCCGAAGGACGGCGTTTTCAAATTCTTTGTTGCAGCAGCGCTTAGGTGCGCGGCATGGCTGCAGGTGGACGACCGGGCTGGCCGGGACGTGCCGTTGCAACTGGAGCGGGCAGGCCGCCTTCGCGCTGGAGACGCTTGCGAGCCAGCTTGCGGGCACGACGGATTGCCTCAGCCTTCTGGCGAGCCTTCTTCTCAGAGGGCTTCTCGTAGTAGTTCCGGAGCTTCATCTCCCGGAAAACGCCTTCGCGCTGCAGCTTCTTCTTCAGCGCGCGCAGCGCCTGATCAACGTTATTATCGCGAACGACTACTTGCAAAGGTCAACCGCCCTTTCGAAGCTTGGACATGTGGGTTTATGAAATAGCGCCAGAGCCAAAAGACCCCGTCGCCGACCAGCAGAGCCAGTCATCGTGGGCGGGTCTATAGCCCAGCTATCCGGGCTTGTCCACTATCCAGCGGAGAAAAACCGCGGAAATGCAGTATCGAGACTTGCCCTGTGGACAGTGCGACGAAACAGTTGGGCCAGATGATTTTGCCCAAGGAGCATGGATATGGCAAGCGACCTGCTGCTGTTGCCCGGATTGATTTGTGACGAGCGGCTGTGGCGCGACGTGATTGCAGGGCTCGATGCGAACGCGGCTGTCGCGGATTTGATGCAGGACGATTCCATGGCGGCGATGGCTGCGCGTGCTTTGGCCAGTGCCCCGCCTCGATTCGCCTTGGCGGGTCTTTCGATGGGCGGCTACGTGGCATTCGAGATCATGCGGCAGGCGCCGGAGCGGGTAACGCATTTGGCGCTGCTGGACACGTCGGCGCGGCCCGACGATGAGGCCCGCAGGGAGACGCGGCGCAAGGGCATCGACATGGTGGGGCAGGGCAAGTTCATCGGCGTGTCGCGCGGGCTGCTGGGCAGCCTTATCGCGCCGCAGCATATGGGAAGCGAGATTGCGCGGGATGTGCAAGCGATGTCTGAGCGGGTGGGGCAGGCCGCGTATATGCGCCAGCAAGTGGCGATCATGAACCGGGTGGATTCGCGGCCGGTGCTGGGCGAGATCAAAGTGCCGACGTTGGTGGGCGTGGGCGAGTTGGACAAGATGACGCCGGTTGAGTTGGCGGAAGAGATGGCGGCGGGAATTGCCGGCGCGGAACTGGTGCGGTTTGCCGATAGCGCGCATTTGCCGACGATGGAGAACCCGGCGGCGGTGGCGGACGCGATGCGGGGGTGGTTGGGAAGGTAGGCCCTATACCCGGCGCACGATCCGGTTCACGTGGCCCATTTTGCGGGCGGGGCGGATTTCGGTTTTGCCGTAGAGGTGGGGCTGGGTGTTGCCGTCGAGTTGGCCGGGGACGATGAGCACTTCGTCGCCTACCAGGTTTTCCATGACGACGTCGGCCATGCGGGCGGGGTCGCCGAGGGGCCAGCCGAGGACGGCGCGGATGTGTTGTTCGAACTGGTCTGTGAGGCAGACTGCCTCGGTCCAGTGGCCGGAATTGTGAACACGGGGTGCGATTTCGTTGACCATCAGCGACGGGCGGTCGCCGGGGATGACGAAGAACTCGACGCCGAGCACGCCGACATAGTCCAGCGCTACGACGATAACCTTGGCCAGCATGGCGGCGTGTTTTTCGACGCCGGGCGGGATGTCGGCGGGCACGGTGCTGGTGAAGAGGATGTGGTGGCGGTGGACGTTTTCGGCGGCGTCGAAGGCGCGGACTTCGCCGGAGACGTTGCGGGCGACGACGACGGAAATTTCCTTGTCGAAGGGCACGAAGGCTTCGAGCACCAGCGGCTTGGGTTCGAGTTCGGCAAAGGCCGCGGCAGCATCGGCGCGGTCGCGCAACACGCGCTGGCCCTTGCCGTCATAGCCGAGCCGGGTGGTCTTGAGCACAGCAGGTAGACCCAGCGCGTCGATGGCGGCTTCGAGCTCGGCCAGTGTCTCGACGGCGCGGTGCGGCGCTACGGGAATGTTCTTGGAGGCGAGGAAGCCCTTTTCGGCCAGTCGATCCTGCGACACGGCGAGGGCATTGGCGCCGGGGCGCAGCGGTTTGCGGGCGGCGAGGAATTCGGCGGTCGCCGCAGGGACGTTTTCGAATTCGTAGGTGATGACATCGACGGCGTCAGCAAAGGCGGCGAGGGCTGCTTCGTCATCATAGGCGGCGACAGTCTTGTGCGGAGTGACTTCGAAAGCCGGGCTATTGGGATCGGGGCAGTAGATATGGGTCCGCATGCCGAGTTTGCTGGCGGCGAGCGACAGCATGCGGCCGAGCTGGCCACCGCCGAGAATGCCGATCATGCTGCCGGGGGGCAGCGCAGAGAGGTCTTGCGTCAAGGCTTACTCGGTGTCTGCGGGGAAAAGCGGGACGGAGGCGGTCTGGCGGGCGCGGTAGGCATCGAGGCGGTCAGCCAGGTCATCGTCGGAGAGTGCGAGGACGGCAACGGCGATCAGCGCGGCATTGATGGCGCCGGGCTCGCCGATGGCCAGGGTGCCGACCGGAATGCCGCCGGGCATCTGCACGATGGAGAGCAGGCTATCCTGGCCGTTTAGCGCTTTGGATCTTACTGGCACGCCAAACACCGGCAGCGGGGTCATGGCGGCAATCATGCCGGGCAGGTGGGCAGCGCCGCCGGCTCCGGCGATGATGACCTTGAAGCCATCGGCGCGGGCATTGGTGGCGAACTCAATCATGCGCTCGGGGGTGCGGTGGGCGGAGACGATGCGCGCTTCATACTCGACCTCGAGCGCTTCAAGCGTTTCGGCGGCGAGGCGCATGGTGGGCCAATCAGACTGGCTGCCCATGACGATGGCGACGAGTGGTTTGGTCAGCATAGAGCTAGTCCCCTCAAGCTCCACAAAGCGCGCAGATAGCCCAGATTTCGCCACAACTCAAGGCGGGTAAAGGTTCACGCAATGATATCGGGCAGCAAAATATTCTCGAGTTGAACGATGCGATCCTTGAGCGCGAGCTTCCGTTTTTTGAGGCGCTGCAGCAGCATAGGATCGGCGACCTTGCTTTCGGTCAGCGTATCGATGGCAGCGTTGAGATCGCTGTGTTCCTGGCGTTTTGTCGCCAGTTCGAGCCCGAGGGCGGCTTCGTGTTCCCTGTTGAGCGAAAGCATAGAATCCGACCTAACCTCACGCCTCAACCGTCAGCTCTGATTAACCGATCACGCGGAGTTTTGCACCAGATTTCCAGAGGTGGACAAAAGGCGGTCGACATCACGTGAATTATTTGTGACGATTGATTCGTCCACACAGGCTTTCAAGGAGTTGTTATGACGACTGAAGGGCATATCGCGGCGCTCGAACGGCGCCATCAAGAGTTGGACCGCAAGATCCAGACCGAAATGCAAAGCACCCGGTTTGATAATCTTACGGTCGCCGCGCTGAAGCGCAAAAAGCTCGAAGTGAAGGACGAAATCTACCGATACAATGCTACCCAGTAAGCGGCGTAAATTTATTGAAGAGGAAAGGGTCACAGCAAGCGCTGCGGCCCTTTTTTGTTGCCTCAGCCGCCAAAGAACAGTCCGGTGGCGCCCTTGTAGATCAGGTAGAGCGACAGGATGAACACCAGCCAATAGGCGATGTGGTAGAACCATTTCATCGAGATGCGGCGGACGAGGAAGATGCCGGCGAGGACGCCGATGATGCCGACCGGGATCAGCGACGCCGAGAGCTGCAGGTTATGGACGTTGAGCTGGCCGAGGAAGAAATAGGGTACCAGCTTTGCGGTGTTGACGATGGCGAAGAACACCGCCGTGGTGCCGGCATAGACGGCGGGCGGCAGGCGCTGTGGCAATACGTAGATCTGGAACGGCGGGCCGCCGGTGTGGCTGATGAAGCTGGTGAAGCCGGCAAAGCCGCCCCAGAACGCACCCCAGAGTTTGGACGGCGGCAGGCCTTCGAGCTTTTTCCGTAGCGGCAGGATGGCGTCGAGGATGAACAGCAGCGTTACGACGCCGACAAACAGCAATACGGCATCGTCGGACACCACCGCCCAGAGCACCCAGCCGATGATGGTGCCGACCGCTGCGCCGGGCAGCATGATGCGCAGGATGCGCCAGTCGACTTCCTTGCGGTAGGTCCAGACGGCGAAGGCATCCATGGCGAGCAGCACGGGCAGCATCATACCGGCTGCGTCGCGGGCGGGCATGACGAGGCTGAGCAGTGGCACGCCGACCATGCCGAGGCTGCCGAGCAGGCCGGCCTTGGAGAGGCCGACGACAAGCACCGCGATCACGGCGATCGTGACGAAATAGGGATCGAAAATGGGCATGAGTGGTCCGGGTGGTGGGTAGTTCACGGCTTTCGCGGACCAGCGTTGGCGGCTCACCACGTGTTCTAAAGGAGAACTATTCGGTACGCTTCGCGGCGGGCTTGTCAACTGGAATGGTAGATGGCGTGTCGTGGCTCATGACGTGGTTGAGCAGGCCGATGGAGCTGCGCACCATGCCGAGATAGGCCTCCTCGTCGTGGCGGACGGCGAAGCTGTTTTCGAGCAGTTCGTTGTCGTGGCGCTCGAAGGCCTGGGCCATGTGCATGGCGTCGATGGGCGCAATGCCGAGTTGGGTGAGCACCTTGGCGCCGAGATTGATCGCCGAGAGGAAGGTTTCGCGCTCAAAAATCTCGACGCCCATCGCCATCAGTTCGTGAGCGTGGCCGCGGTCGATGGCGCGCGAGGCGATCGGCACGTCGGGGAAGTGTTTTCGAACGGTGCGGGCGACATCGAGGATACGGGTGGCGCCACCGACTGCGATGACCACCAGATCGGCGCGTTCGACGCCCGCCGCATGTAATAGGCCGAGGCGCGAGGCATCGCCGTAGAAGACCTTGACGCCAAACTTGCGCACCAGGTCGATCTGGGCCGGATCGTCGTCGATCAGGGTCATTTCGAAGCCCTGGGCGCGCAGCATGCGGGTGATGATCTGGCCGAAGCGGCCGTAGCCGAGCACGACGATATTGCGCTGCTCGTCGATGGAATCATCCGAGCGCTTGTGCTTGCGGGCGTCGAGGCGTGGCGCCACCAGCCGGTCGAAAGCCAGCAGCAGCAGTGGCGTCGTGGCCATGGATAGCGCGACTGCGACGGCCAGCATGGCGTGGTCGGCGCTGCTCATGGCGCCGGCTTCGTGGGCGAACTGGAAGATGACGAAGGCGAATTCGCCGGCCTGGCTGAGCAGGATGGCGATCAGCAGGCGGTCGGCCAGATGCATGCGGAAAATGCTGGTGAGGGTGAACAGCACGGCGATCTTGATGCCGACAAAGCCGAGCACCAAAGCGGCAAGCTGCAACGGTTCGGACCACAGTACATCGAAGGCGATGGACATGCCGACCGAGATGAAGAACAGCCCGAGCAGCAGGCCCTTGAAGGGCTCGAGGTTGCTTTCGAGTTCGTGGCGGTACTCGCTATCGGCTAGCAGCACGCCGCCGATGAAGGCGCCGAGAGCCGGCGAGAAGCCCTGTGCCTGGGCCAAGAGGGCGGCGCCGAACACCATGGCGAGGCCAAGCGCGGTGAAGGCTTCGCGAACGCCGGTGCGGGCGATGTAGCCGAGCAGTGGCCGCACCAAGTAGCGACCGGCGAGAATGGCGGCAATGAAAGCGCCGATCAGGATCAGCGGGGTGAGCCAGTCGAGCGGATTGGCAATGGCTTCCACCGCCTCGGTGACATCGACGTCGAGTGCGCTAGCGGAAATGGCCAGCAAGGGCACCGCGGCGAGAATGGGAATGACGGAGACGTCCTGCACCAGCAGTACGGCAAGGCTGGCCCGGCCAGCGTCGGTGCGGGTGATATCGCGTTGCTGGGCCGACTGCATGGCAATGGCGGTGGACGACATCGAGAGGGCGAGGCCGATGATGACGGCAATGCCCGGGGCAAAGCCGGACACCAGCAGCACCAGCGCGATGATGCCTGAGCTAAGCACCATCTGGGTGACGCCGAGGCCCAGCACCTTGTGGCGCATGCGCCAAAGCTCGCTGGGTTGCAGGTCGAGGCCAATGAGGAACAGCATCATGACGATACCGAAATCGGCGATCTGGTGGATCAGTTCGGTGTCGGAGACGAGGCCCAGGCCGAAGGGGCCAATCAGAATGCCCGCGGCTAGATAACCGAGGACGGTGCCAAGGCCGGCGGCCTTGGCGAGTGGCACCAGCGCGACGCTGGCTGCGAGGAGAACGAAAATGGCCAGCAGGATGTTGTTTTCCAACGAACGCTCCTGCCAGCCTGAGGCTTAGTTGTCGCTATCGTTCTTGGGCGACTTGAGCTTGGCAAACACCGAGTCGGCATTGAAATCGTCCTGAGCGTGTTCGGGACGATGATCGTTGGCGGCAAACTCGTTGTCTTCGCCCTGAACATGGCCGCGCGAGCCGGAACGGGCCAAAGCCTCTTCGGCCGTCATCAGCATGGTGCCTTCTTCGGCTTCATCAGGACCCGTCGAGCCCTTGGAGGCGCGCTTCACTTCAAGATCGAGGTCGATCTGGCTGCAGAGGCCCAGGGTTACCGGGTCCATGGCAGCGAGGTTGGCAGCGTTCCAGTGGGTCGATTCACGCACCGAATCGATGGTCGACTTGGTGGTGCCGACCAGACGCATGATC
>JAQGKG010000003.1 GCA_028290245.1 Devosia sp.
GATCATCTCGAAGTGCTCCGAGACCAGGGCGCGGTGTTCTTCGGACAGGAAGACGAGGACGAGCAGCAGGGGCTTCATGTTGGAATCGTTAAGCGTCATAAATCTGGAGAGGTGCAATGTTCTGAAAAATGTGGGCCAGGGCCCGCGCAGGTATGAGTTGTTCATATGACGGCCGGACAACGTATTCCTGCGCTTGTACTCAGGCACCGCCGTCAGCACGATAGAGCCGAAGAGATGCATCGCAGTGCGTTGGGTGGGCACCCCGTGCCCACCCAACAAATTCAATGCGGCATTAGTCGACGCGTGCGCCGGACAACTTCACTAGCTTGCCCCACTTGTCGATCTCGCTGCCCAGTATCTGCCTGAACTCTTCCGGCGAATTGCCCACCGGTGTGGAGCCCTGGTCAGCCAGCGTCTTGCGCACGGCGGGGTCCAGCAGCACCTTGCGGATCGCCGCGTTAAGCTTGGTTACGATCGGCTGTGGCGTGCCGGCAGGCGCAAACACGCCGTTCCACAGTACGACTTCGTAACCGGGCAGCGCCTCGGACATCGCCGGCACGTTCGGCAGGCGCGTCGAACGGTTCCTGGTGGTGACGCCCAACGGACGCAGCTTGCCGCTGTCGATGTACGACAGCACCTCGACCAGCGGCGAGAACACAGCCTGTATCTGACCAGCGAGGAGGTCGGTGTTGGCCGGCGCGCCGCCTTTGTAAGGCACGTGGACCATGTCGCCGCCCGTCAGGCTGTTGAACAGTGCGCCGGACAAGTGCTGGGACGTGCCGTTACCGGCGGATCCGAAGTTGATCGGCACTTTCTTCTGTTTTACCAGTTCGACGAACTCCTTGAGGTCCTTCGCCGGGACGTCGTTGTTGACCATCAGCACGTTCGGAATCAGGCTGACCTGCGAGACCGGAATCAGGTCCTTCTGCAGGTCGAAGCCCATGCTCTTGTACAGCGTGACGTTGGTCGCAACGGTGCTGGTGTGCATCAATAGCGTATAGCCATCCGCGGCCGCCCTGGCGACGTAGGCAGAGCCGATGTTGCCACCAGCGCCCGGCCTGTTGTCGACGATGACCTGCTGACCGAGCACGTCGCCGAGCTTCTGGGCGAGCAAGCGGGCGGTGTAGTCGGTGCTGCCGCCGGGAGCAAGGGGGACGACCAGCGTGACAGAGCGCTCCGGCCAATCGGCTGCATGGGAAGCGCCGAAGGTCGCGGCCAGCGCGACTGCAATGAGGGACCGCAGGAAGGCGGATCTTTTCATGATTTGTCTCCGTTATTCCTTATTGGATGAGATGGCGGCGCAGTTCACACTGCGCCGCGGGCGGTATTAGCGCTGACCGTCACCGATCTTGATTTCATCGGCGCGCAGGCCGCCGAGGCGCTCATGCACGCGACCACCAGTTGCCATGACGAGTGCATAGAGCAGCTCGTTCGGGCGCGGGCCGTCGATCGTTCCCACATCGATGGTGCTGAAGTGACTGCGCACGTAAGCGGCTTCGATGTGGTGCAACGGAATCTGGAGTCGTGTGCCCGCGCTGGCGACTACCTTTGCTGCCGGCACGATCGATTTGGACTTAGGCAGACGCTCGCGCATCGGATAACCACCGCCGATGTGCCAGATGGCGCCGTGCTCGAGTTCGCCATTCAGGCCAACGATCGCACCCTTGCCGTAGGCCTGGATCTTGTCGGCGCCGCCGAGGGCTTCGATCAGCTCGGGCACGAGGATCTTGGCCAATTCTGCAGTGGCTTCGACGAACGGGGTCAGATCTTCGACGTAGCGGCCGGCGTACGGATTCTCGATCACGACGGCGATACTGCCCATCAGGATCGGCTCGGTACGGGCGGGACCGCCTTCGTGGTAGACCGACTCAACGTTAAGCAGTTTTTTACGGATTTTGATCAGCGGCGACATGCGGGACTCCTAAGCAGTTAATGGATTTGAAAACAGGGACTGGGATTTACGCTTCTGGCGGCGCTTCCCCAAACTGCACGCCTGCCCATTGCTCAAAGTGACGGATGGGATAGACGTTATCTTGCTGGCCATCGCCCTGGGTGATGGCGAAAGCGAGGAACTGGCGTGCCGCCGGGCTCACGAGCATGGGAACACCCAGCTTCTCGGCCTCGTCGATACACATCTTGATGTCCTTGTGGAGCAACTCAGTCGTGAAGCGGACCGGGAAGCTGCGGTCCAGCACGCACTGAGGGATACGCTCCAGTGTGGCGAAGGAGCGGCCGCTCGAGACGTTCAGTACGTCGAGCATGGTCTTGGAATCCAGGCCGGCCTTTACCCCATAGACCAGGGCTTCGCAGCTCGCGACCATGCTGGTTGCATACAGCGTGTTGTTGATGATCTTCATAGTCTGGCCCAGGCTTGGATCGGCGCCCAGGTAGAAAATGTTTTTGCCGATGACACGCAGCAGCGGCTCGATTTCTTTATAAGTGTCTTCAGGACCAGCGGGCATCACAGCCAGCGTGCCCTTCTCGGCCGCCACTGTGCCACCGGAGACCGGCGCGCCGATCATGGAGATGTTGCGAGCCTTGAGCAGAGTCTCGATTTCCTTGGTGACCGACGGTCCCGTAGTGGAAAGGTCGACCACGATACGTACGGCGCTACCCTGGGCCACTTCAGCGGCCACATCGGCGACGATGCGCGGCATAGGCAGGCAGAGCAGGACTATCTCGACTTGCGAAGCGAGTTCCTTTGCGCCCGCGACTGGCTGAGCGCCCTTCTCCACCAGGCGCTGCTGCATAGCCGGGTTACGGTCGTGGACCAGCAGTTCGTGGCCGGCGGCCAGCAGGCGCGTGCCGAAGTGCACACCGATGTTTCCGAGGCCAATGAGTCCGATTTTCATGATGAAGCGTTCCTAAGTTGGTGTTGGTGCCTGCCATGCGCATGTATGTCGCGGCATGTAAGCGTTCAACCAATATTAGGGGCGGCGCGAGTCCGCAGCAATTTC
>JAQGKG010000025.1 GCA_028290245.1 Devosia sp.
AGCGCCTGGAGGGACGACGACAGAGCAATCCTGTCGCGTTCTCTGCTTAGCAGAGGGGGCTCTCCAGTCGAAAGCTTGGCGCCCGCACTCGCGATGCGTGCCAGCAGATCGTCCATGCCTTCCCCCGTTTTGGTCGAAACAGAGACGTCCACACCGGGCGTGACATCTATGTCGCTCTTCGTGCCGACGCGGATGGCGTTTCCAGGCGGCAGATTTTCATCATGGATGTCCGGCGCCGTCAGCCACAATACGATGTCAGCTTGTTCGATGGCTAGCTTGGCACGCCGGACGCCTTCGGCTTCGGCTTTGCTATCGGTGTCGCGTAGGCCTGCCAAGTCTAGCAGAATGTAAAGTTGGCCACCGATTTCGAGCGGGACCTCGCGCACGTCGCGCGTGGTGCCGGCTTCATCGGTCACGATGGCGATGTCCGACTTTGCTAATTCGTTGAGCAGACTGGATTTCCCGGCGTTCGGCGCGCCTGCAAGGGCGACACGAATACCCTCGCGGACGATGCGGCCATGCTCAACCGAATTTAGTGCAACCTGTATGTTACCGCGTAACGCCGCAATTCTGTCGCCAAATTCGGGGGGCAGTGCTTCGTCAACATCGCCCTCGTCGGAGAAATCCAGTCGCGCTTCGATCTCGGCGCGCAGGTCGAGCAATTGATCGCGCCAGCCGTCTATCCTCTGGGTAAGCCCGCCCTCGAAACGCGCCAGCGCCTGCCGCCGCTGGTTTTCGGTCTCCGCGTCGAGCAGGTCGCCAAGGCCTTCGATTTCTACCAGGTCCAGCTTGCCGTTCTCGAAGGCCCGACGAGTGAACTCACCAGCCTCGGCGAGGCGTGCTCCCTTGCTGGTCAGCAGCTTGAGGATAGCACGCACGCCCGCGGGGGAACCGTGCACCTGCAGCTCGGCACAATCTTCGCCGGTAAAGCTATGTGGCGCGGGAAACCAGGCGATCAGGCCGCGATCTAGTAGCGATTCATCGCCGATAGGGCGCAATGTCAGCTTTCGCGGCTCGGGCAGCACGCCACTGACGTCCCGCAGCAAGGCGGCGGTGTTGGGACCCGACAAGCGAATGACCGCAACGCCCGAGGGCGGTGCACCAGAGGACAGGGCGACAATTGTGTCAGTCATTCAAGAGCCCGCTATAAAAGCAAAGAGCGACACGCCTTTCAGCATGCCGCTCTTTAATAACAACAGCCTGAGGTTATTAGGTATTCATCGAGTCGAAGAAATCGGAATTGGTCTTGGTCTGGCGGACCTTGTCGACCAGGAATTCCATAGCGTCGATCGTACCCATCGGGTTGAGGATACGACGCAGCACATACATCTTCTTGAGAATGTCGGGATCGACCAGCAGCTCTTCCTTGCGGGTACCGGACTTGGTGATGTCCAGCGCCGGGAAGATACGCTTGTCGGCAACCTTGCGGTCAAGGATGATTTCCGAGTTACCGGTGCCCTTGAACTCTTCAAAGATCACTTCGTCCATGCGCGAACCGGTATCGATCAGCGCAGTCGAGATGATGGTCAGCGAGCCGCCGTCTTCGATGTTGCGGGCAGCACCGAAGAAGCGTTTCGGGCGCTGCAGCGCGTTAGCGTCAACGCCGCCTGTGAGAACCTTGCCCGATGATGGCACGACAGTGTTGTAGGCGCGGCCGAGACGGGTGATCGAATCGAGCAGGATAACCACGTCTCGCTTGTGTTCGACCAGGCGCTTGGCCTTTTCGATGACCATTTCAGCAACCTGCACGTGACGCGAGGCCGGCTCGTCGAAGGTCGAGGAGATGACTTCGCCCTTCACCGAGCGCTGCATATCGGTCACTTCTTCGGGCCGCTCGTCGATCAGCAGCACGATCAGGTAGCATTCGGGGTGATTGGTGGCGATCGACTGTGCAATATTCTGTAACAATACCGTCTTACCGGTACGCGGCGGCGCAACAATCAATGCACGCTGGCCCTTGCCGAGTGGCGCCACCAGATCGAGCAGGCGAGCCGAACGATCCTTGACGGTGGGATCGGGCAGCTCCATGCGGAGCCGTTCTTCGGGATAAAGCGGCGTCAGGTTGTCGAAGTTGACCTTGTGCCGAACAGCCTCGGGGTCTTCGAAATTGATGGTGTTAACCTTGAGCAGCGCAAAATAGCGCTCGCCATCCTTGGGAGACCGGATCTGGCCTTCGACCGTGTCGCCGGTGCGCAGACCGAACCGGCGAATCTGGCTTGGGCTGACATAGATATCGTCGGGGCCCGGCAGGTAGTTTGCGTCCGGGGAGCGCAAGAAACCGAAACCGTCAGGCAGGACTTCAACGACGCCTTCGCCGGTGATGTCGACTTCCTGGGCGGCTAGTTCCTTAAGGATGGCAAACATTAATTCCTGTTTGCGCATGGTCGAGGCGTTCTCGACCTCGTGTTCTTCGGCGAACACCAGGAGTTCGGCCGGAGATTTGGCCTTGAGCTCACTGAGGTTCATATTCTGCATGTAGCGGGAAACCCTATTGGGAAACTATGATCGTCTTGGTCGGCGAATTTGGGAGGGGTAGGCACCGCGCAGCGACCGGGGAGATCAGCTCGAATTTGGGATGCGTTAAAGCCATGTAGCGCGAAGTTGAACGGATTTCAAGTTTGAAACGCTGGCTGGCATGGATTCACGTGAAACTTCGAACGACGAGTCGTGAGAAAACCACCAATCAGAACGGCTTCACGATCACCATGATGACGATAATGATCGCGATGACGAAGGGTATCTCGTTGATGGAGCGGTAGAATTTATGCGACCGCGTGTTGCGGTCTTCCCTAAACGCCCGCAGCATGCCGCCAAGCCAGCCGTGCACACCGCTGAGCGCGATAACCATGGCGGCTTTCACCCACATCCAGCCCATCGAAAAATCGACGATGCCGAAGCCGAAGGCCAGCCACAGGCCAAAGATCCAGGTGGCGATCATCGCCGGCGTGATGATGCCGCGATACAACCGCCGCTCCATCACCTTGAAGGTCTCGGACTTGTCGGAGCCGACGGCAGATTCAGCGTGATAGACGAACAGGCGGGGCAAATACATCATCCCCGCCATCCAGGCGATCACCGAGATGACATGCAGCGCCTTGACCCATTCGTACACTATTCGAACTCCCCAACACTCAACGGCTCTTAGCCGTTTTTGACCCGGTCAACCAGCCGCGCCACATGCTTGATCGGTGTTTCCGGTACGATGCCATGGCCCAGGTTAAAAATATGCGGCCGGTCCGCGAAGGCGGTCAGGATCGCATCGATACGATCGTCGAGCTGCTGGCCCCCGGCCACCAAACGCAAGGGGTCGAGATTGCCCTGCAGCGGCAGGGTCTTGGGCAGGTTCGCTGCGAAAGCCAGCGGCGTCGCGTAGTCGATACCCATGGCGTTGACGCGAGTCTCGACAGCATAGCGTGCCAGATTGCCCGCAGCGCCGCGCGGAAAGCCGATGATCGGGGCATTGGGCACCCGCGCCCGCACGCCGTCGACAATGCGGCGGTTAGGCTCGATGACCCGGCTGGTAAAGGCGTCGTCATCCAGATTGAGCGCCCAGCTCTCGAATAGTTGCACCACGTCAGCGCCCGCTTCGAACTGCGCCACCAGATAATTGATGCTGGTCTGAACCAGAACATCGAGCAGCGCAGCAAAGGCTTTCGGATGGCGCAATGCAAACAACCGCGCCACCGCCTGATCCGTCGAGCCGCGACCGCCGATCATATAGGTCGCCACGGTCCAGG
>JAQGKG010000066.1 GCA_028290245.1 Devosia sp.
AGCCGCGAGGCCTTCAGGCTGTTTCGCGCCCAGCAGATCGGCGGCAATGTCGTGTTTGTTGCTTCCAAGAACGGGCTTGCCGCGTCCCCCAATGCCTCGGCCTATTGCACCGCCAAGGCCGCGGAAATCCATCTGGCCCGCTGCCTTGCCCTTGAAGGCGCCGCCGAGCAGATCCGCGTCAATGTCGTCAACCCTGACGCCGTTTTGCGCGGCTCCAAGATCTGGGCCGGCGAATGGCTCGAGCAGCGCGCATCGACCTACAAGACCGACAAGGATGGCCTCGAGGACATGTATCGCCAGCGCTCGCTGCTGAAGCGCTCGGTGTTCCCCGAGGATATCGCCGAAGCGATCTATTTCTTCGCTTCGGAGGCCTCGGCCAAGTCGACCGGCAACATTCTCAATGTCGACGCGGGCAATGCCCAGTCGTTCACGCGATAAGGACCGAGCGATGACCGAACACATCATCGACCCATCCGTCGTCGAGGCGGAGAACGCCAGCCGCATAAACGACCTGCGCGCCGACTACGAGAGCCTCGGCGAGCGGCTGGACCGGCGCGGCATTTCGATCGAGGCCATCAAGGCCAAGGTCGCGGACTTCTCGGTCGCCGTGCCGTCATGGGGCGTCGGTACTGGCGGCACGCGCTTTGCCAAGTTTCCCGGCAAGGGCGAGCCGCGCGACATCTTCGACAAGATCGAGGATTGCGCCGTCATCGCCCAACTGACGCAGGCGACCAAGACCGTCTCGCTGCATATTCCGTGGGACAAGGCCGATCCCAACCGGCTGAAGCAGGCGGCAAGCCGCTTCAACCTCGGCTTCGATGCGATGAATTCGAACACGTTCTCGGATGCGCGTGGGCAGTTGCAGAGCTACAAATTCGGCTCACTGTCGGCGGCCGACAAGGGGACCCGCGATCAGGCTATCGAGCATAATCTTGAGTGCATCGAGATTGGCAAGACTATCGGCTCCAAGGCGCTGACGATCTGGGTGGGTGACGGCTCCAACTTCCCGGGTCAGGTCAACTTTGCCAACCAGTTCGAGCATTATCTCGACTCGGCCAAGGCGATCTATGCCGCCCTGCCCGACGACTGGCGCGTCTATACCGAACACAAGATGTATGAGCCGGCGTTCTATTCCACCGTCGTGCAGGATTGGGGCACCAATTACATCATCGCCAAGGAACTCGGCGACAAGGCCATGTGCCTGGTCGACCTCGGCCACCATGCGCCCAACGTCAATATCGAGATGATCGTTTCCCGCCTTGCCCAGTTCGGCAAGCTCGGCGGCTTCCATTTCAACGACAGCAAGTACGGCGACGACGACCTCGACGCCGGCTCGATCGACCCATACCGCCTGTTCCTGGTGTTCAACGAACTGGTCGACATCGAAGGCCGCGACAAGGATTTCCACCCGGCCCATATGCTGGACCAGTCACATAATGTGACCGACCCGATCGAGTCGCTGATGCTGTCGGCCTCGGACGTGCAGCGCGCTTATGCGCAGGCTTTGCTGGTGGATCGTGCGGCGCTCAAGGACGCGCAGCAGGCCGATGATGCACTGGCTGCGACGCAAGCGCTGCGGGTGGCTTATCGCACCGATGTCGAGCCGATTTTGGCCATGGCGCGCCTCGAAAAGGGCGGCGCCATCGACATCCTCGGCACCTACCGCGCTTCGGGTTATCGCGCCAAGGTCTCCGAAATTCGTCCTGCTGTCGAAGGCGGTTCGGGCGGCATCGTCTAACAAGTTTTCCGACGCTCCTCCCAGAGACGGAAAAGGCAGAAGCCCGGTGAGTTATCGCCGGGCTTTTGTTTGTTTGGGCTACTCGGCGCGAAGCGGCGCAGTGGCTGAAATCATCCAATCGCGAAAAGCCCTAATCTTGGGCGTATTCCGCCGGCTCTCGGGATAGACCAGATAGTAGGCCCGGCCGTCGGTTGCGAGCAGGTCGAAAGGCTGGAGAAGCCGGCCCGAGGTAATCTCGTCACGGAAAAAGCCGGGGGTCAGCATGGCCACGCCGCGCCCGGCCATGGCTGCCGTTCCCAAGAGGTTTTGCAACCCCAACGAGCTCTTTGGCCGACCTAGCGCGGTATAGCCGGGAACACCCGCTGCGGCGAACCACTGGTCGAGCCATTCATCCTCAGGGTCTAGAATGGGCAGTTGCAACAGGTCATCGGGCTTGCCGACTCCGCCAATGCTTTCCGCCAAGCCGGGACTAAGTAGCGGGCTGAAGTCCGCCTTGATCAACAGATGCGACGCCATCCCGCCACCAGGCGGCGCCGGCAACGTGCGGATGGCAACGTCGAACTCGTCATGCACAATATCCCGAAGGTCGCTGGAGCTGTCGAGACGCACCGCGATGTCGGGATGTGCGATCTGGAACAGGCCCAGATTTTGCGCCAGCCACTGGCTGGCGAAAGTGGGCACTGAGGTGATCGACAGCAGGCCATCAACCTGCCCGCGAGAAGTCGCGAAGGCGCTGCGCAGGGTGTCGAATGCCGCACTGACGTCGGGCGCAAGCCGGGCACCTATTTCGCTCAAGGCGATTTGGCGCGGCTTGCGCAGGAACAACGGCGCGCCGACGCGCTCCTCCAGAATCTTGATCTGGTAGCTGACTGCGGCCTGGGTCATGCCGAGTTCTTCGGCGGCTTTGGTGAAGCTCAGATGGCGCGCTACGGCGTCGAAGGCGCGCACGGCGGTGAGTGGTGGCAGAGATGACATGGATCAAATCTCCTTATGCATGACTCCCGAGCTTTAGTTGGAAATCCATCGCTATGCCAGCCATTCTGGGCTTCTTCAAACAAAGCGGGAGCCATCCGGATAAGGGTGGTCATAGCCATGAACATGACAGCCAAGCCTCTGCTGCGCACAATACATTGGCCGCGCTGGAGTTTTCCGCGGCTGTTTGGCGTCTCGAGCCGTCGTCGGCGGGTCACCATCGACCTGATCCATTCGTCGCCGCACCTGCTGCGCGATATCGGGTTGATCGAGGATCGTGTGGTGGAACGGCGGCGCTGAGGCCTTGCATTTCGGCATGAGGTTTCCCTAAATCCGCCGATGTCGAAAACTACTCCCGCTACGCTTGCGCTGACCCACGCCGGCATCGAATTTGCCACTGTGACCTATGACTATGATCCCGATGCGGATCGGGTTGGAATGCAGGCGGCGGAGGCGATGGGGGTGTCGCCGTCGATCGTGCTTAAGACACTGATGGCCGAGGTGGACGGCAAGCCGGTCTGCGTCGTGGTGCCGTCGGACGAGGAAGTGAACATGAAGAAGCTGGCCGCGGCTTTTGGGGGCAAGTCCGCGCATATGATGAAGCCGGCCGATGCGGAGCGGCTGACTGGCTACAAGGTGGGCGGGATCAGCCCGTTTGGGCAGAAGAAGCAGGTGCCGACGGCGGTCGAGGAACTGGCGACGCTGGAGGACGAGGTGTTCCTCAACGGCGGGCAGCGCGGGCTGCAAATCAGGATGAAGCCGGATGACCTGGTGGCAGGGCTGGGCGGTAAGGCTGCGGATTTGATCCGGTAATAAATCTCTGTCCCAGAAAAGACAAAAGGCGCCCGAACGGACGCCTTCATCTCAAATTTTATACGGCAGCCAAGTATTAATTGGCGTAGTTGCCGCGAGCGATGTTCTTGATGTCGCCCTTGGTGATGCCCAGGTCATTTAGCTGACGGGTGTCGAGAGCGTTGAGCTCACGCATGGTGCGCTGATACTGAGCAAACTGTGCGATCTTCTGGCGGATGTTCATTTTAATTCCCCTTCGTTGGTGACCTCTATGTAGACCTCACCTAGGGTGATTAGAAGATAGACTCTCTGCACATCCGTTATGCATCCTGTGCAAACAAATGAGGCAGAATGTTCACAATCGATTCAGGTGTGCGGCAAGGGAAAGGCGACGCATCTTTGGACAACTCAGTTGCAACGTATTGATTTGACAAAGAAAACGGGCGCCACATGCGTGACGCCCGCGTTAATGGTTTTTTGACCATCTGGTAAAGAGCCATGCGTTCAGCGCTGAATGGGCTCCTTGCCCTCGTCAACAGCTATGCGCCGGTCTTCGCGCAGCTCAAACCACATGGCGTTGAGAATGGCGAAGCTGGCGGCTAGGCCCAGGCCGAGGATCCACGAGAAATACCACATGATCGTCTCCTAGTAGGCGTTAGGGTTCTTTTCGAGCGACTGCGTGCTGACGTTGCCGCGCATGACGCGGAACACCCAGGCGGTGTAGAGCAAGATGATCGGCAGGAAGAACACGGTCACCAGCAGCATGATGAACAGCGTCAGGTGGCTAGAGCTGGCATCCCACAGGGTGAGGCTGGATTCCGGTACTGTGGATGATGGCAGCAGGAACGGGAACAGCGACAGGCCTGCCGTTGAGACGATGCCGAAGATGGCAATGCTCGATGCCAGTAGCGTTGGTAGCCGCAAGCGCGCCTGAAGGCCCACCACCGCGCCGATCAGGCCGATGAAGCCCAGCACGGGGGCTGCGATCATCCAGGGATAGAGGCCGTAGTTTGCCACCCAGCCGCCGCGGGTCAGGACTACCGTCTTGGCAAGCGGGTTGATGGCGGCATTGCCGTCCACCACGCTGGTGATGGCATAGCCGTCCATCCAGAAGGCGACCCAGATGCCGCCCAGGGCGAACAGAACCAGCGTCAGCACGCCGGCGAGGCTGCCATAGGTGCGGGCGCGTTCGGCTACCGGACCAGTGGTGCGACCCGCGATAACAGCCGCACCCTGGGTGACGATCATGCCGACGCTGACAAGGCCGGTCAGCAGGCCGAAGGGCATCAGCAGCAGGAAGAAGTTGCCGGTGTAGAAGGCGCGCATGGTGTCATCGAGATGGAAGGGTGCGCCGAGCAGCACATTGCCCACCGCGACGCCCATGATCAGAGCCGGCACGAAGCCGCCGATGAACAGGGCCCAATCCCAAGTGGCCCGCCAGCGCGGGTCCTTGATCTTGCCGCGAAACTTGAAGCCGACCGGGCGCAGGATGAGCGCCAGCAGGATCACAATCATGGCGAGATAAAAGCCGGAGAAGCTGACGGCATAGAGCGGCGGGAAGGCAGCGAAAATGGCGCCACCGCCAAGGATCAGCCAAACCTGGTTACCCTCCCAGGTCGGCCCGACCAGATTGAGCAGCACGCGGCGTTCGTCATCGGTGCGGGCGGCGAAGGGCAGCAGCGCACCGACCCCCATGTCACGGCCGCCCATCACGGCAAAGCCGATCAGCAACACGCCAAGCAACAGCCACCAGATCAGGCGCAGGGTTTCGTAGTCGAGTGGAATAGCGGTGCTCACTATACAAGCTCCCTGGTTGCGGGTGTCGACGGCAGGGCGGCGATGACGAAGTCCTGATCGTCCTCTTCGTGCGCAAACAGCTTGTCTTGCGGGCCGGCCTTGATGATCCTGACCATCAGCATGATCATGATGACGAACAGGGTCGAATAGAGCAGCGTGAAGAAGCTGAGCGAGATCACCAGGTCCCAGAAGTTGAGGCCGGATGCGGCGTAGAACGTGGGCAACACGCCTTCCACCACCCATGGCTGGCGGCCGAACTCGGCGATGAACCAGCCGGATTCAATGGCAACCCATGGCAGCGGCAGCGCGAGGAAGCCCACCCACAGCAGGGGCCGACTGGTTTCCAGCCAGCCACGCGAGGCGCGGTAGAACCACATGGCGAAGAAGGCGATGAAGAAGAAGCCCAGGCCCATCATGATGCGGAAGGTCCAGAACAGCGGCCAGACGTCGGGCACCGTATCGGCCGCGGCCTGAGCGATCTGCTCGTCGGTGGCGTTGCCGACGTCTTCTCGGTAGCGCTTGAGCAGCAGGCCGTAACCCAGGTCGGGCCAATGCTGTTCGAACACGAGCCGCGCATCGACATCGTCACCGTCGATATTGCCGGCGCGGATTTCCTGCAGGGCGTCATAGGCGATAATGCCCGAGCGAATGCGAGTCTGGGCGTGATCGACCAGTTCTTCGATGCCTGGCAATACAGTATCGAACGAGCGCGTGGTGATCAGCCCGCCCATCCACGGCACCTGGATCGAGAATTCAGGGGCACCGCCATCGGGACCGGGGAGTGCGAAAATGGTCCAGGGCGCGGGAGCCGGTTCGGTGTGATAGCCGGCCTCCATGGCCGCGATTTTCATCTTCTGGTGTTCGGTGGCGACATAGCCGCTTTCGTCACCCAACACGACGACCGACAGGGCCGAGGCGAGGCCGAAGCTGGCGGCCACGATCATCGAGCGCTTGGCCATTTCCACGTGCTTGCCCTGCAGCAGGAATAGGCAAGAAATGGCGAAGATGAACACGGCGCCGCAGACATAGCCGGCACTGACGGTGTGGACGAACTTGGCCTGCGCCACCGGGTTGAAGATCACCACGATGAAGTCAGTGACTTCCATGCGCATGGTATCGGGATTGAACTTGGCGCCGACGGGGTTTTGCATCCAGCCGTTGGCAATAAGGATCCATAGCGCGGAGAAATTGGCGCCGATCGCTACCAGCCAGGTAACTGTCAGGTGGCCCAGCTTGCTCAGGCGATCCCAGCCGAAGAAGAACAGGCCAATGAACGTGGCTTCGAGGAAGAAGGCCATCAGGCCTTCGATGGCCAGCGGAGCGCCGAATACGTCACCGACGTAATGGCTGTAATAGCTCCAGTTCATGCCGAACTGGTATTCCATGACGATGCCGGTGGCGACGCCCATGGCAAAATTGACGCCGAACAGCGTGCCCCAGAACAGGGTCGCCTTACGCCAGACCTCGCGGCCGGTCATCACATAGACGCTTTCCATGATGGCCATCATCACGGATAGGCCAATGGTCAGCGGCACGAAAATGAAGTGGTACATTGCGGTGGCGGCAAATTGCCACCGCGAAAGTTCGACAATGGTCATGTCGATCATGGCGCGTCTGCCCCTATGCTTGGCAGCGCCCGAGTCGGCGCCGCCCTGCGCACCTTATGCTCCTTGAGATTTTCCCGTGCCTTGATTCAGATCAAGGGTTGCCAACCTAGTTAGATGTAGCCTCAATCCATGACCGATACCGACCGCCGGAATGGCAAAACGCTCTCGGGCCTGAGCCGTCATGGCGGCGGCTGGCTGATCATCGCCATCGCGGCGCCGCTGCTGGGTGGTGCGCTGCTGGTGTGGCAGGCTTGGACACTGGCTGCAGTGATCGGACAGGCCATCGAGGGCGGAGCGCCGATTGCGGCACTGGGTCCGTCAGTCGGATTGATCCTGATAATTTTGCTGGTGCGTGCGGCGCTGGGCGCCATTGGCGACCGGGCCGGGACTTCGGCTGCCGAGGTGATCAAGACGGGGCTGCGCAATGCGCTGTTTGCGCAATTGCTGGCTCGGTCGCCACGAGAGGCTGAACAGGCGCAGTCTGGCGCGGCATCGTCGGCCATCATCGACCAGGTGGAAGCGCTGGATGCGTTCTTTTCGCGCTACCTGCCGGCCATGGTGGGGGCGACCATCCTGCCAATCGCTTTTGCCGCGATCATCCTGCCACTGGACTGGCTGACCGGGTTGCTGTTCCTGATCACCGCGCCGCTGATCCCGCTGTTCATGGCGCTGGCTGGCTGGGGCGCGCAGGTCGCCACCAACAAGCAGGCCCGGGCGCTGAGCCTGTTGAATGGCCGGTTTGCCGACCGGTTGCGTGGGCTGGTAACGCTGAAGCTGTTTGGGCGTGCCGAGGCGGAGACCGCTGGGATTGTCGCCGCCAGCGATGAGTTGCGGAAGCGCACATTGCGGGTGTTGCGCATCGCGTTTTTGTCCTCGGCGGTGCTGGAGTTTTTTGCGGCGCTCGGCGTGGCGGGCGTGGCGCTGTATATTGGACTGTCCCTGATCGAATACCTGAATTTACGCTCGAGCCCAATGACGCTGGAGCTTGGCCTGTTCCTGCTGCTGATGGCGCCGGAAATCTACAATCCGCTGCGCCTGCTCGCGGCGCATTATCATGATCGTGCTTCGGCCAAGGCGGCGATCGGCGAAATCGAGGCGCAGCTTGGGGCATTGCCCAAGGAAGGGCCGACATTGGCTGACGCGCCAGTGATCCGGAACAAGGGAGCGCTTGGCCTCGCGATCGGCAACCTGACTTTGCGCACGCCGGACAATGCCCGGGTTATTCTCGCTGGTAGCAGTCTGAACGTCGCGCCCGGCGAGCATATCGCCATTCTTGGCCCGAGCGGCATCGGCAAATCGACGTTGCTGGAGGCCATCGCCGGGCTGCGGCTGTACGAGGGCGATATTGCGCTGGATAAGCTGGCGCTGGCGGAGTGGCCGGAGGCTGAGGTGCGCGGACGTGTGACCATGCTGGGCCAAAAGCCGCGCATTTTTGCCGGCTCGATGGCGAGCAACATCGCTCTCGCCCGCCCCGGCGCCAGCCTTGCAGAGATCAGGCGGGCGGCTGAGCTGGCGCATGTGGCAGGTTTCGCCGATGCCTTGCCCGATGGGCTTGATACTCCACTCGGCGAAGGCGGACTTGGCTTGTCCGGTGGGCAGGCGCAGCGGATCGCTTTGGCGCGAATTTACCTGCGCGATGCCGGGCTGATCCTGCTCGACGAACCAACCGCCCATCTCGACGCGGAGTTGGAGCAGGAGGTGCTGGACGAGCTCAAGCACTATGCACGCAGCCGCACGCTGATCATCACCACCCATTCGCTGGCCGTGGCCGCACGCATGGACAAGGCCTGGCGCATTGCCGGCGAGACCCTGCTGCCGATGCCACTGCCAGGCCGCAGGCACGGACACGTCGCATGAAGTCACTCCTCACCTTTCGCAGCCTGTTTCTGAGCCAGGCCAAGGGATTTACCCTGGCGCTGTTGTTGTCGCTGGTCGCCGTGGCGGCAGGCGTGGCGCTGCTGGGCACGTCGGGCTGGTTCATTACCTCGGCGGCGCTGACCACGGCAGGACTGGCATTCAACCTGTTCGTGCCGTCGGCATTAGTGCGCGCCTTCTCGTTTGTTCGCATTCTGGCGCGCTATGGCGAGCGGCTTAGCGGCCACGATGCGACGCTGCGGCTGCTGGCCAATCTGCGCGGCTGGCTGTTTGCCCGGCTGTTCCCGCGGCTCCCACTAGCCGACCGGAGCCTGCGACATGGCGATCTGGTCAGCCGGTTGACGGCCGATGTGGATGCACTGGACACGGCGTTTCTGGTCGCTATCGGGCCGATTGCAGCCGCTTTGATCATCGGCGGAGCGCTGACCGGCGTGCTGGCGTGGCTGCTGCCCAGCGCGGCGCTGGTGTTCGGGATTTGCTATGGCACTGCCGTGTTGCTGGTGCCCACTGGTCTGGTTCTCGCCAGCCGCAGCACGGGGCGCGACATGGTTCACCGTGCCGCCGGTGCGCGTGCTGCCGTGCTGGATGGCATCGAGGGGCATGCCGACCTGACCGTTTATGGCGTGCTGGGCACGGCGCAGGCCGGCTTTGTCGATACCGCAAGCAGGCTAGCTGCCGCCAAGGGGCGATTGGCCAGCTTCACCGCCGTTGCCGGTTTTGCGGTGCAGGCCCTGGCAGCCTTGGCGCTGGTGGGCTCGCTGTGGCTCGGCCTGCAGGCATTCGAAGCCGGCAGCATCGATGGCGCGGTGCTGGCCGGACTGCTGCTTGCCATCATGGGGAGTTTTGAAGCCACCAACGTTATCGTTCGCAGCGTCAGCAAGCTGACCACCGCCATGGCTGCCGCCGAGCGACTGACTGCGATTGCCGAAACGCCGCTGGTGGTTGCCGACCCAGCAGCGCCTGCCGCCCTGCCCGACGATACGACAATCACTTTGAGCGACGTCACATTCAGCTATGGCGGGCCGCCGGTGCTGGCCAATCTCGATCTCACTGTATCGCCGGGCGAACATGTGGCGATTACCGGGGCCAGCGGCGGCGGCAAGTCGAGCTTGCTGAACCTGTTGCTGCGTCTCGCCGATCCGCAGCTCGGCAGCATCGCGCTGGGTAGCGCAGCCCTGCCCAGGCTACTTCAGGCCGATATTCATGCGAGCATGGCCTTGTTGAGCCAGGATAGCCCGCTGTTCAACGACACCATCCGCGCCAACCTGCTGATTGGCCGGTCGGATGCTGATGACGAGGCTTTGTGGGCAGCGCTGGCCGATGCCGGCATCGAAGAATTTGTGCGGGCGCTGCCGAATGGCCTCGATACATTGCTGGGCGAAAGCGGTCGCACGGTTTCGGTAGGCCAGGCGCGCCGGCTGTGTCTCGGGCGCGTGCTGCTGTCGCGAGCCAGAATTTTGCTGCTCGACGAGCCGACCACGGGACTGGATCGGACGGCGGAGGTGGCGTTTTTCGAGACGCTGCATAAAGCCGCCGAGGGCCGCAGCGTGATTGTGGTCACGCATGCGGCAATCCCCGAGGGGACGATGGACCGGGTGCTAGAGATGCGCGGTGGGTGGCTGAACTAGCCGCAGCGGACGCGGAGGCGGGCAAGATCTGGCACCGAGACGTGGCGGTAGTTTTCAATCTCGATGACTTTATCGGCTTTGAGCTTGCTCATCTGGCGACTGACCGTTTCGATGGTGAGGCCAAGGAAGTCGCCGATGTCGGCGCGGCTCAGTGGCAGGTCGAAAGTGGTCACTTCGCCGGCCGGGTCGATGTGGCTGGCGATGAGATAGAGAAAGCTGGCGACTTTTTCGGCGGCCGTCTTACGGCCCAGCGTCACCATCCAGTCGCGGGCTTCGTCGAGCTCGCGCAGGGTCTGGAGCATGACCCGATGTTCGAGCTCGGGATTTTCCCGCACCAGCGCTTCGAGAGCCGGCTTGGGGATCATGCACATATCGACGTCGGACGCGGCCTCCGCAGTGACACGGCTTTCGCTGGCAAACAGCCGTCCCAGCAGGTCGGGTGCAAACTGCAAGCCAACCACCTGCTGCCGGCCGTCTTCAAGCACCTTGCTTAGCTTGACCACGCCACGCAAAACGTTGCCGTAGCTGGTGATCGGTTCGGCATCGGCCAGCAGTTCATCGCCCGCATCGTGGTGCACGCGGCGGGTGTGGCGCGATACGGCAAGCAGTTGCGCTGGAGTCAGCGCGCCGCAAATACCCTGATGACGGGACTCGCAGCTCTGGCAGAGCACTGGCATGGCCGAATTATGGATGTCGTTGCGGACGGGCTGCATGGCATTTCGTCTCCTGAAAGCCTTGGATATAGGCCCAAGATGACAATGAATTAAGCTGCGCTACTGTCGCAGTGCCAACCTGCCGCACGCTTCGAAAGAAAGTCCAACCGCCATTCGCGCACAGCGCTCATGGCCTCGTTAGCTCAAATCGCTCCACTGGAGCGATTTGTCCCTCCGGGCCGCTTCCAAGCTTGACCTTCCCATGATGGGAAGGTCTATATGCGTTGGGACGAGGTGAATATCCATGAACGAACACGTCCATATCAAACCGCTTTCCATCGACATTACCGGCATGACCTGTGCCTCCTGCGTGTTGCGGGTGGAAAAGTCATTGTTGAAAGTGCCGGGGGTTACATCCGCTTCGGTGAACCTGGCGACCGAGCGCGCCACGGTGCATGGCGGCGATGGCGATGCGCTGCTGCAGGCTATCGCAAAGGCTGGCTACGCGGGTGCCACGACGCTTGAAATGCACGATCATGGCGGGCATCACCACCATGATGAGGATGCCGCCATCCTGGGCCGCGATGTGCTGATCGCGGGCGCGCTGACCCTACCGGTGTTCGTGCTGGAAATGCTCGGCCATCTCTATATGCCGATCCACATGTGGCTGATGTCGGTGGTGCCGCAACAGGTGCTCTGGGTAGCCTATTTCATCGCCACCAGTATCGTGCTGTTCGGGCCCGGCTGGCGGTTTTTCAAGGTGGGCATTCCGGCCCTGTTGCGTGGTGCCCCGGAGATGAACTCGCTGGTCGCGCTGGGGGCTGGTGCGGCCTATCTCTATTCAGTGGTCGCCACGTTTGCGCCGCAGCTGCTGCCTGAGGGCACGCGGTATATCTATTACGAGGCGGCTGCAGTCATCGTGACGCTGATCCTCGTCGGTCGCTGGCTGGAGGCGCTGGCCAAGGGCCGCACCGGCGAAGCGATTCAGCGGCTGGTGCGCGAGCAGGCCAAGACGGCGCGGGTGCAGCGTGACGGCAAAGCCGTAGAGCTGCCGATCGAGCAGGTGGTAGCGGGCGACGTTATCCTGGTGCGGCCAGGCGAGAAGATCGCGGTCGATGGCGAGATCGTCGACGGGTCGAGTCATGTGGACGAGTCGATGATTTCGGGCGAGTCGTTGCCAGTGTCGAAGGGCGTTGGAGCCGCGGTAGTTGGCGGGACACTCAACACCTCCGGCAGCTTCAGCTTTCGCGCCACCAAGGTGGGCGGCGACACGATGCTGGCGCAGATCATCCGCATGGTCGAGGAAGCGCAGGGCGGCAAGTTGCCGATCCAGGGCGTGGTGGACAAGATCACGCTGTGGTTCGTGCCGGCGGTCATCGCCCTGGCGATTTTGACCTTTGCCATCTGGACACTGTTTGGGCCGGAGCTGGCCTATACATTCGGGCTGGTCAATGCTGTCGCCGTGCTGATCATCGCCTGCCCCTGCGCCATGGGCCTGGCGACGCCGACCTCGATTATGGTGGGCACTGGCCGCGCGGCCGAGCTGGGCGTGCTGTTCCGCAAGAGCGAAGCGCTGCAGCAGTTGCGCGATGCCAAGGTGGTCGCCTTCGACAAGACCGGGACGTTGACCGAAGGCAAGCCGGCGCTGACCGACCTGATCCTCGATGACGATTTCGAGCATGACGAGGTGCTGGCGCTCGTGGCGGCTGTGGAGGCTAGGTCGGAACATCCGATTGCTGCGGCTATTGTCACAGCGGCGGAGAAGGCTGGGTTGAGCTTGGGAACTGTGACGGTGTTTCTGTCGCATTCGGGCAATGGCGTGACTGCGCGGGTCGATGGGCGGCTTGTGTCGGTGGGGTCGCAACGCCATCTGGGGCATCTGGATTTTTCGGACTTTGCCAGTGCCATCGAGAAGCTGGCCGATGAGGGCAAGACGCCGGTGTTTGCTGCGATTGACGACAAGCTGGCGGCGGCCATCGTGGTGGCGGACAGTATCAAGCCGAGCAGCAAGGCGGTGATTGCGGCGCTGCATGCGATGGGGCTGAAGACCGTGATGATCTCGGGCGACAATCGGCGGACAGCTGAAGCGATAGCGCGGCAGTTGGGCATTGACGAGGTGCGGGCCGAGGTGTTGCCGGCCGACAAGGTGGCGACGATCAAGGCGCTGCGGGCCTTTGGCGTGGTGGCCTATGTGGGCGACGGGATCAACGACGCCCCTGCCCTGGCCGAGGCCGATATCGGCATTGCGGTGGGCACAGGTACGGATGCGGCTATTGAAAGCGCCGATGTGGTGCTGCTGGGCGGCGATCTGCGGGGTGTGCTGAATGCGCTGGCGGTTAGTCGGGCGACGATGCGCAACATCTGGGAAAACCTTGGCTGGGCCTTTGGTTACAATGTTTTGCTGATCCCTGTGGCGGCTGGCGTTTTGTATCCGGCGTTGGGGATTTTGCTCAATCCAATGATCGGAGCGGGCGCGATGGCGCTGAGTTCGGTGTTCGTGGTCGGCAATGCGCAGCGGCTACGGGCGATCAAGGGGGTGAACCCATGAATATCGGCGAGGCTTCAAGCGCGACCGGCGTTTCAGCCAAGATGATCCGGTACTACGAATCCATCGGATTGATCCGGGCGCCGCTGCGGACTGGCAGTAATTATCGGGTGTATGGCGATGATGAGGTGCATGTG
>JAQGKG010000085.1 GCA_028290245.1 Devosia sp.
GATGGCCAGATAAATCGGCCGTGGCGACTTCGCCCGCAGCGTTTCGAGATACCCCTTGGGGTCGAGCAGGCCATCGACATGGTCGATGCGCAGCCCCTGCACCAGACCCTCTTCGATCAGCTGAAAAATCATCTGATGGGCATGGGCGAAGACATCCGGCCGATCGATGCGAATGCCGGCGAGATCGCTGTTGATGAAAAAACGGCGATAATTCATTTCATCGGCCGCTGCCAAATGATGCACCAGCCGCCAGTGCTGGCGCTGGATAAGGTCATCGAGTGCGGCGTGCCCCGACGGTCCCGACAGCGCGGCGATTGCGTCGTTCAGCCTACCGTATGTCTCGTTCAGAATCCGTTCATCTTCGGGCCGGATCGGCAGCTTTTCGCTTCCATAAGCCCAGATTGCACCGTCTGCACGAAGCTCGATATCGCCCGCAGCGAGTGTCTCGGCGTAGCTTTTACCGAGGAAAGGAACCAGTAGCTTTCCCGCCATATCGGGCCGCGGCGGGTTCCAGTTGATGTCAAACCAGTCGGCATACTGGCTGGCCTCGCCGTGTTTCAGCACATCCAGCCAGAGGTCATTATCCGCCCCGCCAACGCCCATGTGGTTAGGCACGAAATCGAGAATGATGCCCATCCCAGCTGCCTGAACAAGGCCAACCATCTGGCGGAACTCATAAATTGTGCCCAGCTCCGGATTGATCCGCGTATGGTCCACCGTATCATAGCCGTGTGTACTCCCCGGTCGCGCCATCAGGATGGGCGACAGATAGACGTGGCTGATACCAAGCTCGGCGAGGTAGGGGATCAGCGCCGTCGCATGGGCGAAGGTGAAATCCTTATTGAGCTGAAGGCGATAGGTGGCGCGGAGAGAAGGGGTGCTGGTCATGTCAGCGCAACGGCGGTCAAGCCGCTTTGTTCCTACGAAAGCGCCGCCAATACACAGGCTTCATCGAGGTTAATCACCTGCTCGACAATGCTGGTGGCAGCCGCTGAATCGCTGTCGCCAATGGCTGCAACCAGGGCCGTGAGAGTTTCGAGCGAAGCCTGCAGATAGGCCTCGGCGCCCGTCTTGCCGCATTGGCGCAGTGCCAGTGCCAGGGTCAATTCCACAATGCCGGTGACCGAGCGCAGTATCGAATTTCCGGATGTATCAGCCACCGCACGGTGGATTTCCAATGCCGCAATGCCGTGGTTTTCGAGGTCGCCACCAGCCGAGTCCATCTGGTGCAGCCAGTATTTCATGACGCGGATATTTTCCGCCGTGCGCCGCTGCGCAGCGAGTGCAGCAGCACGGGCTTCCAGCGCCCGCCGCACATCGAACAGGCTCTCATAAAAGCGCCGGTCGGGCTTGGCGTAATAGTGCCAGGACAGCACCTGGGGATCGAACAGGCTCCAGCGGCTGGAGGGCGAAACGCGGGTGCCGACCTTGGGTCGCGCCTCGACCAATCCCTTGGCTTCGAGCGTCTTCATAGCTTCGCGCAGCACCGTGCGCGAGACGCCATAGTTCTCCATCATCACAGCGTCGCTGGCGAGGATCGAGCCGACGGGGAACCTGCCGGTGACGATGCCCAAGCCGATTTCGTTGATGACGAACGTGTGGAAATTCCGTGCAGCGGGTCGCCCTGAGAGTGAGCGGATAAGGCTGCCTGCTTCGATCATACTAAGGCCTTCTCGGGCTTCTCTTCCCCGGGAGCGGAGGCCGCAAATATGATGCGCTGTAGCACGATGAACAGGAACAGCAAGATGCCGATCACGATCTTGGTCCACCAGCTCGACAGCGTTCCGTCGAAGATGATGTAGGTCTGCACCAGACCGAGCAGCATGACGCCGACGAAGGTGCCCAGAACGAAGCCGTAGCCGCCCGTGAGCAGCGTGCCGCCGATCACCACTGCGCTGATAGCGTCCAGTTCGACACCCACGGCAGCGAGCGGATAACCCGCCGAGGTGTAGAGCGAAAACACGATGCCCGACAAGGCGGCAAGTACGCTCGACAGCATGTAAATCTGCACCGTCGTCCGCGCCACCGGTACGCCCATCAGCAGGGCGGAAACCGGATTGCCGCCCAGGGCATAGACGTAGGATCCAAAGCGGGTGCGATGGGCCAGCAGCGCTCCGCCCAGGAAGATGGCGATCATCAGCAGGCCGATAAAGCTCAGGCGTCCGCCGCCGGGCAGACGGATCATCAGGTCGGAAAGGGCGCCATAGAACTCGTGATTGATCGGGACGGAATCCTGGGTGATGACCGAAGCGCCGCCGCGGGCGAGGAACATGCCGGCGAGCGTCACGATGAAGCTGGGCACCTGCAGATAATGGATGGCGGCGCCCATGGCCGCACCGAACAGCGCCGCGACACCGAGAACGATGACGAAGGCCAGCAGCGGATGGAAGCCCAGCCACGAAATCAGCACTGCCACCAGCACGCCGGTGAAGCCGATCACCGCGCCGACCGAGAGATCGATACCCCCGGAAATGATGACGAAGGTCATGCCCACCGCGGCAATGCCGAGAAAGGCGTTATCAGTGAGGAAATTGCCGAGCACCCGGGTCGATAGCATGCTGGGAAACTGCAGCACGCTTGCCGCATAGGCGATCAGGAAAATGACTGCGGTGGCGGCAAGTGGCCGAAGACTGCGTTTCATTTGGAAACCACCCGCTTGTCGTCGCGTCTGAAGAAGCCGATGGCGCTGCCCACCAGCGGGGATTGCAGCATCAGGATCAGGATGATCATACCTGCCTTGACGATGAGATTGAATTCAGGTCGGAAACCCGAGACCAGAATGCCCGTATTCATCGCCTGGATGATGATGGCGCCGACAACGGCAAGCGGGATGGAGAACTTGCCACCGAGCAGCGAAGTGCCGCCGATGACCACGGCGAGGATGGCGTCTAGTTCAAGCCAGAGGCCGGAATTGTTGGCGTCGGCGCCGCGAATATCGGCTGCAACCAGGATGCCGGCGATGGCGGCGCAGAAGCCGGACAGGCCATAGACCAGCATCAGCAGCATGCGGCTGTTGATACCGGCTAGCGAGGCCGCAGAGCGATTGACGCCGATGGCCTGGATGAACAGGCCGATAGCCGTGCGTTTCACCACCAGCGTCACGAGGATCATCAGCACCAGCGCGATCACCGCCGCCATGGGAAAGCCGAGCAACGAGCCGGTGCCGATGAAAATCAGGGTCGGGTCGTTGAAGGTGACGATATAACCCTCGGTGATCAGCTGCGCGATGCCGCGCCCGGCGACCATCAGCACCAGGGTCGCGATGATCGGCTGGATGTCGAGGACGGCGACAAGGAAGCCGTTCCACAAGCCGCAGACCACGCCGACGCCGAGTGCCGCGATCACCGCGATTGGCGTTGGATAGCCCGCCACCACCATGGTTGCGGCCACCGCGCCGCAGACGGCCATGATGGCGCCCACCGAAAGATCGACGCCCTTGGTGGCGATGACGCCAGTCATGCCGATAGCCAGAATGGCAACGGGGGCGCCGCGATTGAGCACGTCGATGGCGCTGCCGAACAGGCGGCCATCCTGCCAGGTGATGCGGAAGAAATTGGGGAACAAAATCCAGTTGATCAGCAGCACGGCGGCAAGCGCCAGCAGTTGCGGATTGGCGAGGCGTTCAAGATGGAGCCGCTTCATGCGACAGCCTCGTCGGGGTTATTGGCGATCGCCTGGACGATGACGCCGGGATTGATGTTCTTGCCGCGCAGTTCGGCGACCATTTCACGGTCGCGCATCACGACGATGCGCGAGCTATAGGCCACCACCTCGTCGAGCTCCGATGAGATGACCAGCATGGCCATGCCCTCGTCGCGCAAGCGGTTGATGGTGCGGACAATTTCAGCGTGCGCCCCGACGTCGATACCGCGGGTTGGCTCATCTAGGATGAGAAATGCTGGATCGGTCGCGAGCCATCGCGACAGGATGACCTTCTGCTGGTTGCCGCCCGAGAGCAGCTTGACCGGCATGTCGAGCGAGGCGGCGCGAATGTCCATCGATTCGCCGAAGCGACCGGCGATTTCCATCTGCTCGTCACGGTTCAGCGCCTTGAACCAGCCAAGCTTGCCCTGCAGCGCAATGACGATGTTTTCGCGCACCGACAGATCGCCGAGAATACCTTCGGCCTTCCGGTCTTCCGGGCAAAAACCGAAGCCGTGCTTGATGGCGTCGGTGGCCTTGCGGATGGCGGTCGGTTGGCCGTTGACGCGGACAGTGCCCTGGTCGGCAGGGTCGGCGCCGAACATGATGCGCGCGACTTCGGTGCGGCCCGAGCCGAGCAGGCCGGCAACACCGACCACTTCGCCCTTATGGATGGTCAGGTCGAACGGCAGCACGCTGCGCTTGCGGCCATAGCCCTTGAATTCGAGCAGCACTTCGTTGGGCGCCTCGCTCGGCTCGACGTCGGTGGCGCCGGAGAAGGCGATGTCCTTGCCCAGCATCAGGCGGACCACATCAGTGCGGCTCAGCGCATCGAGGGCACGGGTTTCAATCAGCTTGCCGTTGCGCAACACGGTGACGCGGTCGGAAATGGCAAAGACCTGATCGAGGAAATGCGTGATGAAGATGATGGCGAGCCCACGGGCCTTGAGGCCGAGCACCACTTCAAACAGGCGTTCGACCTCGTTGCGATCAAGGCTGGCCGTAGGTTCGTCGAGGATCAACACCTTGCCCGAAAGCTGCACAGCGCGCGCAATGGCGACGATCTGCTGCACGGCGACGGAGTGGCTGCCGAGTTCGCTGGATGGGTCGATATTGAGGTCGTAGTTCTTGAGAATGACCCTGGCGTCGGCTTCCATCTTGCGGAAGTTGACGAAGCCAAAACGCAATGGCTGGTGCCCGAGGAACAGGTTCTCTGCCACCGAGCGATTGGGCAGCAGGTTGACCTCCTGATACACCGTGCCGATGCCGAACGTTTGGGCGTGCAGTGGATTGTCGAGCGATACCTGAGCGCCGTCGACATAGATGCCGCCGCCGTCGGGCTGGTAGGCACCGGTCAATATCTTGATCAGGGTAGATTTTCCGGCGCCGTTTTCGCCGAGCAGCGCATGCACTTCACCGGCCTTGAGGCCGAAGTCGATGTTGTCGAGCGCCACGTGATTGCCGAAAATCTTCATGATGCCGCGTGCTTCAAGCACGTAGTGGGTATCGGCCATGCTGCCCCCTCTTCTGCTGTTGATGACCGCACCATCAGTCGGCACCCTCCCCCTTGCGGGGAGGGATCAAGGGTGGGGGTCGGCTGGCCCGAATATCAGGGCCAAACCACACCCCCACCCAGCCTCCCCCGTCAAGGGGGAGGTGCCGTCCGGTGCATGTCCTTCAATCGAGCCTTAGTAGCCTAGGCCCTTGCGGGTGTCGTATTCGCCCTGGGGATTGTCGGCAGGCGTGTAGAGCTTGGACTCGGTGATGATGAACTTTGCGGGTTCGGTGCCATCGGCGAGAAATGCCGAGAGCGCGTCGAAGGCGGGACCGGCCATGTTGGGGTCAGTTCGACGGTGGCATTGGCTTCGCCGGCAACCATGGCAGCGAAAATGTCCGGCACGCCATCGATCGAGACGACCTTGATGTCGGTACCGGGCTTGAGGCCGGCATCCTTGATGGCCTGGATGGCGCCAACGGCCATGTCATCGTTATGGGCATAGACTGCGCAGATATCGGCGCCGCCGTTTTCGGCCTTGATGAAGCCTTCCATGACTTCCTTGCCCTTGGCGCGGGTGAAGTCGCCGGTCTGGCTGCGGGCGATGGTCAGGTTGGCGTGGCCAGCGATTGCTTCCTCGAAGCCCTGCTTGCGGTTGATCGCAGGGGTGGAGCCGACAGTGCCCTGCAGCTCGACGATCTTGCAATCGGCGTCGCCGACTTCCTTGACCAGCCAGTCACCAGCGGTACGACCTTCGAGAACCTGATCGGAAGCGACCGAGGTCAGGTACAGGTCTTCGGGTGCATCAACGCCGCGGTCGAGCAGCAGGACGGGGATCTCGGCTTCCTTGGCTTCGGTCAGCACGTCGTCCCAGCCGGTGGCAACAACAGGAGCCACAACGATGGCGTCGACGCCCTGCGCGATGAAGCCCCGGATCGCCTTGATCTGGTTTTCCTGCTTCTGCTGGGCATCGGCGAACTTGAGGTCGATGCCGCGTTCTTCGGCCTGCTGCTTGGTCACCGAAGTCTCGGCAGCGCGCCAGCCTGATTCAGAGCCGATCTGGCTGAAGCCGATGGTTAGACCCTTCAGGTTTTCCTGGGCGATGGAAACAGAAGTCAAAGCGGTAACGAGGCTCGCCGCGAGGGCGAGCTTGGAAATGATGGTCACGATGTCCTCCCAATGTGGTCGCCGCGGTGTGTTCACCTGAGGCGATGAAGGGGACGCTACATAAAGTACTATTATATGTAAATAGCCAAAAATGAGGCTATTAACGGATGCTGCATAGTGGCTCTGACGCCAGCACTCTTGCACGTTTAGGCTGGCAATGGTCTACCGGCCCCGACATGAGTTTAGGGCCTTTTTGCGCATGATACGTCTTGAAAGCATTGGCAAGCAGAACGGCAAGCAGATCGTCTTTATCGACGCCTCGGCTGTGTTGCAAAAGGGCGAGAAGATCGGCCTCGTCGGTCCCAATGGCGCCGGCAAGACCACTCTGTTCCGCATGATCACCGGCGAAGAGCAGCCCGACGAGGGCCAGGTTTCGATGGAGCGCGGCGTCACCATCGGCTATTTCAGCCAGGATGTTGGCGAGATGGGCGGCCGCAGCGCGGTGTCCGAGGTGATGGATGGCGCGGGACCGGTTTCGGCGCTGATCACCGAGATGCGCGCGCTCGAAGCGGACATGGGCGATCCCGACAAAGCCGATGCGATGGACGCCATTATCGAGCGCTACGGCGAAGTGCAGCACCAGTTCGAGGAGTTGGACGGATATTCACTAGACGGCCGCGCCCGTGAAGTGCTCGACGGTCTTGGCTTTTCGCAAGAGATGATGGACGGCGATGTCGGCGCATTGTCGGGCGGCTGGAAGATGCGCGTGGCGCTGGCCCGCATCCTCCTGATGCGCCCCGATGCCTTGCTCCTTGACGAGCCGAGCAACCATCTCGACCTCGAAAGTCTGATCTGGCTGGAAGACTTCCTGCAGAATTATAGCGGCGCTTTGTTCATGAGCTCGCATGATCGCGAATTCATGAACCGCATCTGCACCAAGATCGTCGAGATCGATGCGGGATCGCTGACCAGCTATTCGGGCAATTACGAATTTTACCAGCAGCAGCGGGCGATCAGCGAAAAGAACCATCAGGCGCAGTTCGAGCGGCAGCAGGCAATGCTGGCCAAGGAACTTGATTTCATCGCCCGCTTCAAGGCCCGCGCTTCGCATGCGGCGCAAGTGCAGAGCCGAGTGAAAAAGCTGGACAAGATCGACCGCGTCGAGCCGCCCAAGCGCCGCCAGACCGTCGATTTCGAATTCCGCCCTGCCCCGCGCTCGGGCGATGACGTCGCCCTGCTGAAGAATGTCAGCAAGAGCTATGGCAGCCGCACGATCTATGACGGCCTAGACTTCCATGTGCGCCGCAAGGAGCGCTGGTGCATCATGGGCGTCAACGGCGCCGGCAAATCCACGCTGCTCAAGTTGGTCACCGGCACGGCCGAACCCGACCAGGGCACGGTTACGCGCGGCCCCTCAGTGAAGATGGCCTATTTTGCGCAGCACGCCATGGATGTGCTCGAAGGCGACCTTACCGTGTTCCAGCAGCTCGAAAGCTCGTTTCCGCAAGCCGGACAGGCGCCGCTGCGGGCCCTCGCCGGAGCGTTTGGGTTCACCGGCGACGAAATCGAGAAGAAGTGCCGCGTACTGTCGGGCGGCGAAAAGGCCCGTCTGGTGATGGCAATGATGCTGTTCGATCCACCGAATTTTTTGGTGCTGGACGAGCCGACCAACCATCTCGATATCGCCACCAAGGAAATGCTGATCACGGCGCTGAGCCAGTATGAGGGCACGATGCTGTTTGTCAGCCATGACCGCCATTTCCTCGCAGCACTATCCAATCGGGTCCTCGAACTGACCCCGGATGGGGTCCACACCTATGGCGGTGGTTATACCGAATATGTGCAGAGCACGGGGCAAGAGGCGCCCGGCCTGCGGAGTTAATGCATCGGCAACAATGCACCAACGGGATTCAGATTCGGCAAACACTTAGCTGGTATAGGTAAGTCCTGGGGTGGGGGCTCCGGCCCTGTTGCTCAGGAGGTCACGTGACATCACCGTGGCAAATACTAGCCGGCAATCTTGCCGTGGTTGCCTTGTTCGTGCTCGGCTGGGGCCACGCACGCTTCTGGCTGCGTCGCCTACCCGGCGTTTGGCGCAGCGTGTTATTCGGCGTCGTCATGGGTCTGGGCGCCATCGCTTCCATGCTGATGGCCGCCGAAGTGCTCCCCGGCCGCTTCCTCGATTTGCGCCTGTCGCTGGTTGCAGTCGCCGCTTTTTTTGGCGGGCCGGTGGCGGCGATGGCCACTACGGCCCTGACACTCGGCTATCGGGTCAGCTTGGGCGGCGCCGGCATGGTAACCGGTGTCATCACCATTACCATCGTCACTGCAATAGCATTGGCGGGGCGCACGCTCGTCGGTCGCGGCCGGGTCCTTGCATGGCACAGCGTGGTGCTAGGGGTGACGACTTCGATCATCGCGGCAGTGGGAATCTATTCCATGAGGGCCGAAGGGTTGCTTCACACCATCGTGCCCCTAGGCGTACTCAACACGCTGGCTACGGTGCTGGCAGGCCTGGTCTTTGTCCAGGCTCGCCGCCTTTCGGCCGAGCGCGACCTGTTCGCAGCGGCGCTGACCCAGGCGCCCAACTACTTTTACATCAAGGACCGCCATAGCCGCTTTGCTGCTGTCAACAATGCCGTGGCGAAATTGCACGGATTTGCCACGCCGCACGACATGATCGGCAAGACCGACTTCGACATCGCGCCACCGGAACGTGCGCAGGTGCTGTTCGACAGCGAGCAAAAAATCATCGCGTCGGGGCAGCCCCAGTTGGATATGGAGGAACAACTCCCCGACGCCACGGGCGAGTTGCGCAGCTACATAACGGCGAAAGTGCCGCTGCATGGCGCCAACGGCGAGATGATCGGGCTGGCTGGAGTGAGCCGGGACATCACAGACGACAAGCAGTTGCGCCAGGATGTGATCGAGAGCCGCAACCTGCTGTCCTATGCTCTTGCTGAAATGTCGGATGGCCTTGCCATGTTCGACTGGCAGGGAAATATCGTGCTGTGCAATGCGCAGTATAGCGCCAGTTTCCCTTATACCAGCCACGCACGACGGCAGGGCGCCAACCTCCGCGACATTCTCGCCGAGGTGGTTCGCACCCGCGAGCAGGTCAATATTCCGGTCGATCACGAACAGCAGTGGATCGATGAGATCGTGACCAACTTGCATCGCGAGAGCGAAGAAGAGGTCCAACTTTTCGATGGCCGCTGGTTGCAGGTGCGCACGCGCCCGACCAATGCCGGCAAAACCCTGGTTGTGGTCACCGACGTAACCCGCATCAAGCAGGCGGAGCTGGCGCTGCATTCTGCCAGCGATCAACTCAGGCAACTTGCTCGTACCGATGGGCTAACGGGCCTGCTGAACCGCCGCGCCTTCGACGATGCCATGGATGCCGAGATTGCCCGCGGCGCCCGCGTTGGCACACCGATGAGCCTGCTGCTGATCGATGTCGATCGCTTCAAGGCTTATAATGACGCGTATGGCCATCCGTCCGGCGACGAAGCCTTGAAGCTGGTCGCCACCCACCTGCAAAAGAGCCTGAAGCGGTCGGCAGACCTTGCAATACGTTATGGTGGCGAGGAGTTTGCGGCCATCCTGCCGGGAACCGACGAAGACGGCGCCTATCTGGTCGCGGAAACCTTTCGCAAGTCGCTGGCCGGCGCACGTGTGCCACACAAGGGGGCCGAACGCGGCATCCTGACCGCCAGCGTCGGTGTCGCCACCTACATGCCGGATAATCTGCATCGCAGCGCGGCCGAGCTTATTCAAACTGCAGATGAAGCACTATACAGTGCCAAGGCCGCTGGGCGCGACCGCGTCTTCGGCACGCGTGTACGCGCCAAGCAGTCCAAATACGCGCAGTAGTGAACGCTACTTATTTGGACATACAAACATCGGCGTTGAGCGCGCCGAGGTTTTCATAGGCCACCATCGGCGCGATCTGATTGAGACGGGATATTCCCTCCTTGGTTGGGGCGCCATCGGGCGCCAGGATGATATCTGGCTCAGAGGGCAGGATTTGCTCGAAGGTTAGGTGCCGTGAACTGGCTGCGTAGCTATCTTCCCTAAGAGCTCATGCGGGCTGCGAGTTCCGCCGGTGGCAGGCTGATGCGGCGACTTGAACCAGTAGAACGGCCGTATCAGCAGGTCGGATAAGGCGCGAATGGTCGCGATCCCGATCAGCACCCAGTAAACCGGCAACAAGAGCTGGCGCAGCAACAGATGGTAGCTTCCCAGCCGGCGTAGCCCCAGCATGGTAATCACCATGGCGCTGCCATAGCCCATGCCGAGCATAGCCAGGTAAGATACTGTCCAAATCGAACTATCCAGCATGGCGTGACCCTGGAGAAAGCGCACCGTGATGCTCAGCAGGAAGGCACAGTGCAGCACCGGCGCCACGATCATGCCCAGCACCAGCGTCTGAAATCCGAGGAATGCCGGCAGGCCCATTTCCGCCAGCAGTTTGAACGGGTCGCGATTGTGCACGATGAAAGTCTGCATCCATCCCTTCATCCAGCGGGTGCGCTGACCTATCCACGGCCATATCCGCGTTGGCGCATGTTCCAGCGTTCTTGATGCCAGAACGTCGACCTTCAGCCGTCGGCGCGCCATGCGGGTTCCGAGATCCGCATCTTCGGTGACGTTAAAGGCGTCCCAGCCACCCAGTTCACGCAGCACGCTTATCCTGAAATGATTGGATGTGCCGCCCAGCGGCATCGGTAGGCCCCAGCGTGCCAAGGCCGGCAATAGCACGGTGAACAGCCCGGCATATTCGCCCGCAAATAGCGCCGCGAGCCAGTTATGATGACCATTGTCGATCACCAGATGGGCTTGCAGGCACACCAACTCAGGGTCTTCACGAAAGTGGACTGCGGCTTTCCAGAGCTGGTCTGGGTCGGGAATGTCCTCGGCATCGAACACCACGACGTGCTCGCCGCGGCACAGCGGCAGCACGAAATCCAGCGCCTTGGGTTTGGTGCGCGGCTGCGCGTCGGGAATGCAGACCAGCGAGAAACGCGGATCGCCCAGCCGCTCCCGCACCGCCGCCAGCGTCGTCTCGGACAGGGCTTCGACGGCAAATTTGATGTCGAGACGTTCCGGTGGATAGTCCAAGGCACGCATCGCCGTGAACAGTTGCCCCACCATGCTCGCCTCGTTGTGCAACGGGATCAGCACGGAATAGATCGGCAATTCCTGATCGGGAGGCCGGATCGGCTTGGGCACGATACGGATTGGGCTGAACACTGCCCCCAGTCGCATTGCCGCAGGAGCCAACAGCAGGACTAGCGTCACAGGAAGCAACGGCAATTGCGCAAAATGAGGCGCGACGAGAACCAGGTTGATCAGCAGCACCAAGCCGATGGCTAAGCCAAATCGGGCGTTCCGGGTCAGCTCGAGCTGGGCAGTGGCA
>JAQGKG010000100.1 GCA_028290245.1 Devosia sp.
CAAGGCCCGGCAACATGCGATCGATCACCATGACGTCGAAACGCTCGTTCATGGCGTGCATAAGGGCGTCGCGGCCATCCTTCAGCACGTCGGCGACGTGGCCCGCCTCGGTAAAGCCGCGGCTCACATAGTCGGCGGTGCGGCCATCATCTTCGACGAACAGGATACGCATGGGTGAAGTCTCGGTCAGAAGGCAGTGGGCGTCAATGCAGGGCGACGGTCCGCAGACCGCCGCCCTGCTTGATGTCAGGCGACGGCGATCTTGTCGTCGCGTTTGGGCGCAACAATCGTCATGTAAGCGACGAGAGCAGCGATGACAGCGAGGAACAGCACGCTGGTGACAATCGTCCCCAAGCCCAGCCCACCATATTCCATCGGCTGCGACAGCAGGTCACCAAAGGACGCGCCGAGCGGACGGGTCAGGATATAGGCCAGCCAGAAGGTCAGGATGGCATCGGCCTTACACACCAGGTGGGCGACGGCGATTGCGGCGATGATGGCGAGGAAAAGTAGCCCCGTGGCCAGATAGCCCAGCCCCAGCGTTTCGGCGATATAGTCGCCCACGGCCGTTCCCAGCGCGAAGGTGAACAGGATGGCGAGCCAGTAGAAGATTTCCCGCTGCGTGGTGACGATGGTGTGGATCGACAGGGTCTTTTCGCTGGCAAACCAGGCGGCGAAGGTGGCGGCCAGCAGAATGCTGCAGCCGATCAGCGTGGTCAGCAGCGGCACGTTGAACGTGTCGACGAGGTTGTCTGTGATCAGGGTGCCGACCACGCTGACCAGAACCACGGCCAGCCAATAGGTCCTTGGCACATAGCGCTTGCGACTGAACTGCAGGCCCAGGGCGACCACGAGGACCGCCATCATGACGAGGGTCGTGGTCTGCAAGCCAATGCCCATATTGACCGCCAGGAAATCGGCGGCGGTTTCACCCACGGTCACAGCCATCAGCTTGATGAGCCAGAAGTCGACGGTGACGCGCGGCACCCGGTTATAGGCCTCGACGCCACCGACTGTGGCCTTTTCGGGCGCCATGCTTATGCTTGTTACGGTTCCCATTACGCACCCATCAACTGGATGGCCTGGGCGAAGAAGTCGTCCGCCCGCTTGTCATCATCGGCATTGCAGCGCTCGATGCCCTTGGTTTCGAGTTCGGACACCTTGGCCTTGGTCGAATCGTCCAGCGCAGCGCCTTTGTTCTGCTCATTTCGGTACTGCGCCAACATATCCTCGCACGGCAGTGGCTTGCCTGACGTGTCGGTGGTAGCGACGCCGGCAGCATTGGCAGCGCCCGGATTATCGAGCTGGGCGAGGAGCGCAGTGAGAGCCGCGTCCGCCGTCGGCGCATCATTGCGCACGGCATCGAGCGCGGCGTCGGCAGCGGTGTCGATGGCATCCCACTTCGGCGCGCTCTTACCGCGCAGGTCACCGGCAGCTTTGTCCCAAGCGGTTTCGAATTCGGTAATCTTGGTCTTGGCTGCAGCAGTGTCGCGGCTGGCAACCGCAGCTTGGGTATCGGCGACGATGCCGCGCATGGCAGACAGATCGCCCAGCTCGCTCACTGGGGCGGCAGCCGCACTCGGCAGGACGAAGCTAGCCATGCCAGCGACTGGCAGGGCGAACAGGCAGGCAGCAAGAGTAACGTAAGAGAGTTTCATGGTGGGCTCCGGGATTGATTTCGATGCCCCGTTGTCCGCCCACTACCTCACGGACGCCTGTCGCAATTTATACATCGCTGTAAGAAACCAATGCGCCGCGCGAATTTGTTTGGTTGCCGTGCCATAGAATTGCGATGCAGTTCCCCCATCTCACTTCCGCCCGTCGCACCGTTCTTATTGCCATGGTGGCCCCCGCCGCCTTGCTCGGCACCTTCAGCTTCGTCGCCGATGAGGTCATCGAAGGCGACACTATCGGCTTTGACAGGGCTGTCACTCTGGCACTGCGTGATAATGGCGACATCATGGACCCCTTTGGTCCCGCCTGGCTGGAAGAGGCCGGCCGGGACATCACGTCCTTCGGCAGTTTCTCTGTCCTCGGGCTGATCGTTATTTTGGTGCTGATTTCTCTGTTGATCGTCCGCCGTCCGCGCGCCGCCAGCTATGTTGGCTTTGCCGTGATCACCGGAACCGTGCTGTCGAATACGCTCAAACAGGTGTTCGATCGGCCGCGACCGGAAATGCTACAGGCCATGCGCGTCTTCACCTCGAGCTTCCCCAGTGGCCATGCCACGGTCTCCGCCGTGGTCTATCTGACGCTGGCCGCACTCCTGGCCAGGTTATGCACTAATGTCAGACTAGCTGTGCTGTGCATTTTCACTGGCATCTTCCTGACCTTAACGGTGGGCGTGTCCCGCGTGTATCTCGGCGTGCATTATCCGACCGACGTCATCGCCGGCTGGTCGCTGGGCGCCGCCTGGGCGCTGCTGTGCTGGGTGGCCGCCGAACTTCTCGACCTGCAACGCCGCTGATGTCTGCCGCATTTCGGCCTTGAGCTATACAGATTCGTATGTCCGCTGACAGGTGGCGGCAAAGCGCGCCGCCTAATCGTTCCAGAGGAAAGCGCATGTCGCGCGTTCTGCAAATGGAGAACGAGTATGAAGCTCAATACAATGGCGGCGACGTCTCTGCTGGTACTAGCCTTGAGTGCACCGCTGGCTGGTACCGCCTTCGCACAGTCTGAAACTGCGGACAGCGATGTCAGCGAGCAGCAAACCTTGGCCGCTACCAAGATCAGTGCCTCCGAGGCAATCACCACCGTGGAAGCTGCTTCAGGCGGCAAGGTTGTCGAATTTACCCTCGACATGGACGGCACTGTGGCCAGCTATCAGGTCACGGTGCTCGCATCTGACGGCATCGAGATCAACTATCTCGTTGACGCTGTGACGGGAGCTGCGACCATCGCTCCCGCCGACCAGCCCGATGACGAGCAGGCCGCAGATGCGGGCGAGGGAAATGGCGAAGGGCAGGAAGTGGGCTCCGAAGGCGCCGAAAACGCCAACTAACCGCTGATCTCAAAAGCTAGCATATCAAACACGCGATGGCTGGAGCAGCAGACTCTGGCCATCGTCATGTCGGCCCGCGATATCCGAAATTGCGGTCTGTGCCAGCTATCACGGAACCATGTGGTCGACTTTAGGTGTTGGTAACGTTACTCCAAAATCGACACGGTGAGCAGCCAGAAATGGCGGCGTTTCAAGCAATGGCGACTCGATCAATGTCAAACTGCCCAACGTTACCGTCACGCCGTGTCGCCATGAGGATGAACCCTGGGATGCCGCAAGGCAGCCGATCGCTGTGCCGGGTATGCCGCGGTTCGTTTGCCGCGCCCGGCGCATCGACGGAGCTGACCTATGCATCTCACCCAACTTCCAGTCCGAAAACGGGCAGTAGTCATCGCGATTTCAACGATCACAGTAGTGGTTTGTGTGTTGGCTTGGGCCGCCAGCCTCGCTATCTCCCATATTATGATTACCTGACCCAATCTTCGATGCGCGTGAGCGAACGCACTGGTGGTGAAATGCGCAGATCAATAGTCGCGGGAATTCTGGCTTGTAGCTTTGCCGCTGCCGCTCAGGCACAAAAATTCACCTCACCGATCGATTTGGTTGAAACCCTCTACAGCAGCTACTTCAGCGGCTTGGTCATTGATGATTTCGATCCCTATCTGTCCGACGAGTTGACCAACCAGATGGATGGCAAGGTCGGCGTCTCAGAGTTCCAGGTCTTGGGCTTCGATCCCATCATTGGCGACGCTAACTGGGAACCGCGCAACTTCAAGGCCGAGCTCGTGGAGCAGGACGGTAACGAAGCCCGTGTCCATGTCAGTTTCATCAGCCGCGCCCTGCCGATATCCCTAACGCTAACACTCACCCTCGAGCCGCTGCACGGCTGGCAGATCGAGCACATAGCTGGCGTCGCAGGCGACAGGACGTGGTGCACCAACGACATCCTTGCCTTGAAGCCGCTGAACTATTAGCACAGCTCGGAACTAACAGTTGAGCCAAGTATCATCAGCTTTGTTTAATGTCAGCTCTTGGGCAGCAGAATAGTCGATGGGAATGACTGAGGTGGGGTCGGCAACCGACCGGCAGTTGGGGGGTGGAAAGCGGACAGGCCGCTTTTGGCCGCGCGGTGCGAGGTAGCGGACACTGGTGCCCGTAAGCTTTGCAACGAAAGCAAACCTGGAGCATCAGGTGGCCACGGGAGCAGATGCGGACATCAGAAATATCGTGTGTACAGTCCTCGGATCCGTGCTGTATTCGGGCAAATTCGAAGAAGCTGCGCATCCCGCATTCGGATGATGATTTCTTGGGTAGTAAGGCTCAAGATCGAATAAGGCGGGGTCCAGTCCAGCAGATGCTGGACGACCCGCTGCTCCGCCAAAGGGGCTTGCCGCCCACCGATTTACATAGCCAAGCCCAAGTCCGGCCTGAACAGAAGCCAGGATCAGCCGGAATTGGCGTCACTCGCTCTCCAGACTTGCCGCATGAGCTCAGGTCAATACAACAAAGAGACATAGTTAGAGACCGAACGGGTAGGTCTCGGGCATTCCGCGTGGCGCGTCTGACGGCAAAGGGGTCACCGCCGATGTCTCGTCAAACCAGACATAGGCATCGAACTGATTTGGCAGCACGGCCTTGAAATAGTGGCTTTGTAGTTCGGTGTCGGGTCGGTAAACCACGCCGATGGCGCGCTCAAGCCTGGGCGCCGACAGCGCATGGCGCAGCCCCGCATTTTCCCGCAAGTCGGTCAGTGAAGCACTGTGACCGGTCTGGTGAAACAGCCGTTCCACCGAACCCGGTCGCGAGGGCACAACAGACATGACCTGCATCGGCTCATCCCAATCGTCAGCCGCTGCGACGGTGCCGTGATGTGTGCCAAATCCAATGGTGACAGCGGAAGAACCAAATTCGGCCTTGCACAACTGGCCGATATTGAGTTGGCCGTCCCAGCCCATTTCGGTGGCGGAAGCGTCGCCAATGTGGGAATTGTGTGCCCACACCACTATCTTGGCGTCCGGTCCTCTGGCCTTCAGTACGGTCTGGAGCATGTCGAACATATGCGTGTCGCGCATGTTCCATGATTGGGTGGAGCCGCGGAACATCAACCGATAATAGCGCTCCGCCGCCTGAACAACCCGCGCATTTTGGGTCGCATCAAATAGGTCCTCGCCACCTGCATCGTCTAGCTGGCGCAGCAGCAATTCCTGCAGCTGAGCAGTAACTGCGTCTTCGCATGCATCGTGCTCACCGGTCAGCACTGCGCGGCCGTACCAGCCCGGCTCTGCCTGGAAAGGAGACAGGCACCCGTAGCGTCGCCGGGCGAGGGCCGCGGCATCGGGGTCAGCCTTGTCAAGGTAATGGAGCACTTGGGCAATCGAGCTGCGCAGGGAATAAACATCGAGCCCGCGAAATTCTGTCTGGCCCTCGGCCGGCTGGTGGGAATTATAGCCACGGAGCCAATCTACGAATTCGCCGACCTCGCGGTTGCGCCACATCCAGGTGGGGAAGCGCGCAAAGACATGCTCGTCGTATTCGCCGCCGGCCCTGTTGCGCACATAGCGATCGACCCGGCCTGCATCGGGCCAGTCGGCCTCGACGGCCACGATGTTGAAGCCGTGCTTTTCGATAAAGCGCCGGGTGATCGCAGCGCGGGCGCGGTAGAATTCCGAAGTTCCGTGCGACGCTTCCCCCAGTAGCACCACGCGCGCCTTGCCAAATGCAGAAAACGGCGCACTGAAACTCGACTCGTCATCAAGGCTGGCAAGAGGCAGGGCCGCTTCCCGCAGCATGCCAACCAAGGTTGCGTCATCGGCTGGTAGCGGTTCAAAGGCTGCCATTTCGCTACTCGGAGTGCCCGCCGCCCGCACTGCCCGTAGGCTGTCCCGCAGTCGACCCGCCGCCCGTGCCGATGCTGCCCACAATGGCTGCGCCGCCCGACGGAGCCGTACCTCCCGGGTGAAGGGCGGTGCTGAGACCGGATGGTCCCGTGGTGGGGCGTTCTTTTCCTCCCTCGACTTCCGCCATCATCTCGCTGACCGCATCCATGTAGTTCTGAAACTCCCGGCCCTCTGGCCGACCTTCCTTTTCCCAGATGCCATGCGCCCGACGCTTGATTTCGTCTTCATCCAGCATTGTCATTGCGTTCTTCCTTTCTTAGGCCAATGCCGAGGCGCTTCAACTGGCGCCATCGGCATTCCCAATGGTTTTGGCCGCCTTATCCCCGGTGCCATGGGTATGATGACCATCGCGAACGCGCCGCCATTGGAGACATCCGATTGCCGGCCGTTGGCGATCTATTTCGCTGGCAGTACCGTGGCGGGTTCTTCGGGCGGCAACACCGCACTGTCACCAGGCATGACCCCGCTGAATTCCAGCACAAGCCAAAGAACTACGATCACCAAGGCCAACACGAACCCACCAACGATAAGGTAGCCAGCTCGACGGTCGGTTTTTTCCTGCATTGTTTTGCTCCAGATTTGTCACTCGTCCACACAGTGGTAGGAGGGCGGTGCCAACAGGCCGACTAAAAAGGCGTGAAGTCAGTTTCTGGCGTAATGCGCCGACAATAGGCTGCCACAAGGCGGGCACAATTCTCCACGTCGGTCAAACTCAATACCTCGCCGGGGGTGTGCATGTAACGCAGCGGAACACCGAGCAACCCGGTGGCCATGCCGCTTCGGTTGAGCTGCAAGGCACCGGCGTCGGTCGGGGTCGCTGAAGGGGAGACTTGGACTTGATAGGGTATGCCTTCCTCCTCGGCCGCCTTTTTGACCAGTGAGAACACTGCCCGGTTGGTATTGGCGCCGGAAGAGACGCTGGGGCCCTTGCCTAGATCGAGCTGCCCTTTCTCGCTCTTGCTGACGCCGGGATAGTCGATGGCGTGTTCCATATCGACGGCTATGCCGCTCTGGGCCTCGATGGCAAAGGCCGATGTCTTGGCGCCGCGCGAACCGATCTCTTCTTGCACTGTTCCCACCGCATAGACGCCTACGGAAGGGTTCAGCCCACCTTCTTCAGCAAGAAGTCGCAGCGCCTCAGCCACAATGAAGAGGCCAGCCTTATTGTCGAAGCCCCTGCCGACGGCCCGGTCACCCAGCAGCATCTGGAAGTCCTGCTGATAGGTGACGACGTCGCCGAGGCTAACGACCTGCTCGGCCTCTGCCCTGGAGGCGGCGCCAATGTCGATCCAAAGCTCTTTCAGCAGTGGCTTCTGCTTGAGCTCGTCGGGGTCCATCAGGTGAATGGCCTTACGCCCAACAACACCCCCAACACGACCATCCTGGGCGTAAACCCAAACGGTCTGTCCAATCGGGATGACGCTGTCGTGGCCACCTATAGCGCTGAAGAACAGCAAGCCATTGTCGTCGACGTAATGGATAATGAAGCCGATCTCATCCATGTGTCCGGCCAGCATGATCTTCATTTCGGCAGTTCGATTTAAGACCGCCGTTACATTGCCATGCACATCCGTCGATACGGCATCCGCAAAGGGTTGCACATAGTCTCTGTAGCGCTGGGCAACCACATGTTCGTATCCGCTTGGCGATGATGTCTGGACCAGTTTACGCAGGAAGGAGAGCGATTGTTCACGCATCAGGTGACTTGTCCATTCTGGTTGAAAGAGGCGGGAATTTCCGAGCGCTTTCTTAGCCTCTGGATAGCGGCCAGCAGCCTAGTGGGAAGAGTTGGTTTGGGTAGAAACTCGGCCTTCGGGGGCAATTCACCGGCCATAGGTCGGCGAGCTCCGGAAACAACAATGATGTCGATGTGCGGCCATACAAAGCCGACATGGTTGGCCAAGATTATACCACTGCGCGAACCGGGCATGCTTATGTCGGTGATAAGACCAGCGACGACCTCGGCATCGCTGTCGAGCAGCGTAAGCGCTTCGGCGGTGCTACTCGCTTCCATCGCTGTGTAGCCGCATTGCTCTACCACGCCCCGGAGCTCCAAGCGCACGAGTGGCTCGTCATCAACGATTAGAATGGCTTGGGGGTGGTCAATCGACGTACTTGTCATCCACTCGAAATGAGAATTGCAAAGGCTGGTTCCTCCGACATCATAGGTTTCTAACGTGGGTGAAAGCGGAACTCCCGCAGGCGAAAATGCTTAGCGCTGGCCTAGTCAGGAGCAGCCTATGAACTTACTTTTTCGCGTTGAAAAACCAAACTCCCCAAGTGCGGCGGCGAGGCTATCATGAAGCTTTTCTCATGTGGCTCGTGCGGCAATACAGTGTATTTCGAGAACGTAAGCTGCGAGCAGTGTGGCCATGCCCTTGGCTACGCTCCGGATCTCATTGAAATGCTCGCGCTCGATCCGGATGGCGGCGTGCTGGTGAACGTGGCTGATCGAACCGGGCGCTTTGCGTACTGCGCCAACCATCAGCACGGCGCTTGCAACTGGCTAGTTCCGGCAGGTGTTCAGGCCGAGCAATACTGCGTGGCGTGCCGGCACAACGATACCGTGCCGCCGCTCGCCGACCCGGTCAACGTTTTCCACTGGCAGGCTATGGAGCGCGCCAAGAAGCGCCTGTTTTACTCGTTGCTGCGCCTGCAGCTGCCGCTTGCCACGCGCGACGAAGATCCGGAGCATGGCCTCAGCTTCCGTTTTTTGGCCGACGACGGCGCCGGATCTGCTCCGGTGATGACTGGCCACGATAATGGCATCATCACCATTGCCCTGATCGAAGCGGATGACGCGCAGCGCGAGGCGCGGCGCACCAGCATGGGAGAGCCCTATCGCACGCTGCTCGGGCATTTCCGCCACGAAGTCGGCCATCACTACTGGGACCTTTTGGTTCGATCGGAACCCAATCTTTCCACTTTCCGAAATTTGTTCGGCGACGAGAGCGTTGACTATGGCGACGCGCTTCAGCGGCACTATGCCCAAGGCGCGCCTGCGGATTGGCCGCAACGATTCATAAGCGCTTACGCCACCGCTCACCCATGGGAGGACTTTGCCGAGAGCTGGGCCCACTATCTCCTTATAGTCGACACCGTCGAAACAGCCCTTGCCTTCAACGTCGGTGCAGCGCCTGCGGCGGATAAGGACGCAAGCCTCGCCGTAAAAGTGGACATTGATCCCTACACCAACGTCCTTTTTGCGCCCATCGTCGACAATTGGGTGCCTTTGACTCTTCTGTTGAACAACTTGAACCGAGCCGTAGGGCAGCCAGATGCCTACCCCTTCGTGCTTTCGCCTGCCGTCGTTGAAAAGCTGAGCTTTATCCACTCTCTGGTTCGTAACCACCTCATGCGGCGGGATGCGCAGTGAGACAATCGTCCGCTCTCCGACGGTCCGAAACGCCTTTGCGCGGCGCTGCGTAATCAACGCCTTGTGAGACGAAAGAGGACACTATGCGTGAAAGTAACATTTTTGGCGGCAGGCGGATCCTACTGGCAGAAGACGACTACTTCGTAGTCATGCAGATGGTTCAGGATCTGGAGAAGAGCGGCGCCCAGGTTATCGGTCCGGTTCCAAGCGTCGAGAAAGCGCTCGATAGGATCGAAAAGCTGTCCGGCATCACAGGGGCCATTCTCGATATCAACCTGCAGGGAGAGCTTGTATTTCCTGTGGCAGACGAGCTGAGCAAGCGACGCATCCCATTTGTGTTTGCGTCTGGCTATGATGCAGCAACCATTCCCCACCGGTTTGCAGACGTTACGCTTATTCAGAAGCCCACTTCCGTGGAACGAATTGCCGAGGTTTTGTTCGGAAGCGAGTTCTGCTCCGATTGCTAGAAAGCACTTCGCCTAGGTCCGCGTCGCCGGATGCTGGAGACAAGCTATGTTGGAGGATTGGCCCCCGGGGAACGAAAGGCATAGTCGTCTCATTGGCCGGGCACTCAGCAAAACGGAGACCCACAATGACCGGCCAGCCGAACAAGGACAATCCGTCAGAACCCTCCAGCAGCGCGATGACTCCGGAGCAAATTCGCCAGGCGACGCAGGAGAACCAGGACCGGAACCGACCCGACCAGAACCAGAACCAGAACCAGACGGAAGCACCCGGAAGAGATTACGAGGTACAAAAGAATGGGATCGACGAACTCGGGGATAGCAAAAAATGAGCTTCCCTCCAATGGATCCAAGCCCGACAGCGCCTGATCCCGGCCCAGTGCCCCCGTTTCCACGCCCGATCGATGATGCCCCAAAAGAGGGCGGAGATATTCCCGCTCCGGACAAGGGAAACCCTACTGAAAACCCGCAGCCGGGACCCACTATACCACCCGAGCGAGCGCCTTTTCCGGATCACCTGCCCATCTAAGTGTACTGCGTGCAGGCGCTCCTGGGCTGTGTCGTGGATTTACAAAGCGATGATCGCCGTTCGCCTATTAACCCAGGTCAGGGATAGGAACAATGTCGTCACGCAGCGCGTCTTCATGGTGAAATGGGCATCCGGCCGCCGCCTCCATGGCCCGATGTTACGGGCATCCAGACCCATCTGGCATACTAAATAGATCCGGCGCACCATCGGTTAACAGGATCGTCTGATCCAGCAAGGAGTTCATCATGACGGGAAACAAAATGGGTGGCCGTTCGCTCGGCCAGCACGGCGCAAAGGGTGCCGGACCGGGACCGGTTGAGACCTTTGACGAAATGGACCTTGCCTCAGACCTCAAGAACAAGGCCAGCTTGCGTGGCGGTGGACGAGTCCACACGAGAGAAGCCGAGGCGGACGTCAACGGTAAAACCGATTCACTGATCGAGAGCTTTGAAAAGCTCGACAAGGACGTTCGGGCAGAGCGCGATCTCGGCAAGCACAAGGAGTAGCGCCTGCTGAGGACCACAAAGAAGCTGAACCAATGAAGCTCATTGCATCCAGGCCGCTGTTTCCCAGCGGTTTAGCTGCGGCCCATATGATGCGAGGTCGCTAGCCAAGTCTAATGCGTAAATCTGAACACGGTCATGAGCTGCTGCCGACTACTTGGCTACCGTTGGCGGCAGCAAATAGGACGCCCATCCCGGGAGCGTCATAGCGCGAATGCCTGTATCACGGTGCAACGACGCTCACATTTCCGCACACGTGCGGTACAGAGCTTTAAGGATACTAAAGTGACAAAGAAAGTTCTAACCAAGCGCGACAACCAGGCGAATAGCGGTCAGGTCGTTCAACAGTTTGCTTCGGGTGGATCGGCAATGCCGACGCCCGGATCGACTCTGGTGGCTCAGTCATTTTCTACTTTGGGAGAAAATGATGCACGCCTTTGAAAGAATGGTTGGTGGGCAACGCTGGCTGCTCTTGGTGAGCCGACAAATGCCTGAAGCCTTCCCGCAGAAATTCAAGGGTCAAACTTGGTCGCCCTGCCTGCTTAGCAAGATCGAAGCAGATAAGTTGAAGCCGCACTGCCGCGACGTAAGGGATCTCGGTTACGCCGTGGTATATGCGCCCCCAGAGAGCCCGTCCGACTAAAAGCATTGGCCTTAGTGTAAAGGTACCGATACGAAGAAGCTGCGGTTCAACTCGCTATCGGAACCTTCCGCGCCATCTCGGAGCCTCACCGGATAATGCGGACGCCACGCGCCTTGGTGATGTAGCGCCAAAGCCACTGCATGCTGACCAAGGCTCGCTTCTCGAAGCCGACAAGCAGGTAGACATGCACCAGCGCCCAGAGCAACCACGCAATCCGGCCTCTGAGGTGGAAGTGGCCGAAGTCGAAGATGGCGGCGTGTCTGCCGATCACCGCGGTATTTCCTCGATTATTAAATCGGAACTCTGCCACCTGCTCGGCACCAAAAGCCGTGCGGAGGGCACTACCGAGATATTGGCCTTGCTGCTTAGCGACTTGCGCCAGCCCGGGTAATGGCGTGCCATCCTGCAGTAACAAGGCTATGTCACCCAAGGCGTAAACGCCAGGTCTGTCGCGCACTGCTAACCTGTCATCGACGGGAATGCGACCGCTTCGGTCGGTGTCGATGCCAAGCCAACGGGCTGCAGGAGTCGCAGTCACGCCCGCGCCCCAGACGACTGTACCGGCAGGCAAAAACCCCTCGGCGGTCATAACGCCATCGGGACGGATGTCGAGCACCCGAGTCGATGTTCTGATCTCGACGCCGAGTCGCGACAGTGCGGCCGTTGAATAGCGTACGAGATCCTCGGGGAACTGCCCGAGTATGCGAGAGCTTCCCTCCAGAAGAATGACCTGGGCCTCCGCGGGATCAATATTACGGAATTCACCGGCCAGCGTCCAACGTCCGAGCTCAGCGATGGCGCCCGCCATCTCCACGCCGGTCGGCCCTCCGCCGATCACGACCGACGTCATCAGCCGCTTTTGCTCATGGACACAAGTCGCGCGCTCCGCTTGCTCGTATGCTGCAAGAAGCCGTGATCGGTGGGTGCGCGAGTCATCGATGGTCTTGAGAGATGGCGCATGATCC
>JAQGKG010000127.1 GCA_028290245.1 Devosia sp.
GAAAGTCTGCGGCGCTACCGTGCCGAACGGAAAGAACGTCAACAAACTCGGGACCCGGTCGGGTAGCCCTAGCAACCAGGCCCAACGCTCGCAGGTCATTTCCACGAGCGGCGCCCAGTCCTTCGCATTCTGAACCGTCAGCAACCGTTCAGTCGATACCTGCAGCGATTGCATGGCATCGGGCCGAGGCGCGGGATCGCTGCCGCGAGTGTAAGCTTCAACCGAGTGCAGAAATGCCCGCGCCTCACTGACATGGTCAGCATTGGCTTCGTAAGTGCTGGTCCCTCGGAGCTGCGACGAAATGGCAAACCACTGCGGGGCCACCCAGCCCAGGTCCTTCCGCTGAGAAGCAGCCTGACGGATGATAGCCCGGTCTGGCCCAAACACGAGCGTGACCTGCGCCAATAGCGCATGCCAATAGCGCTTCTCTCCCTCTGCCCTCCGTGCATCTGGATCCAGGGTCATGACAATCTTGTTGACCATGGCGGCATCCCAGACGTTGTGCAGCGGCAGGGTCGGAGCAAGGCGTGGGGTCAGACTAAGCTCCTAGAGCTGGAAGGTCGCGCTCTCAACGCAGACAGCCAAAACGTCGGAGTCGATTGCTAAAATGCGACCGCCGCTTTGCAGGAAAAGATCGCGGAAGGCTAGCTGCCCCAGCCGGGCCAAGCTCGCCGCGTCGGTCAACCAGACATGGCAGACTTCGTTGGCCTTATAGAACGCAATGCGGTTCTGGATCGTCTGCAGCGAGGCCGCAGCCAGCTGGACATCGAAGGCGACGAGCTTGCCGTTGATCATTGCCCGGACGTCGGGCTGGCACCACGATCCATCACTGGCGCGGATTTGCTGCTCGACCAGGATGTCGGTGACATCGGGATCCTGAGAGAGTGCGAGCGCAAGCTGCAGCTTGAGCCCAGCATGGTCGGCCCCTTCCGCCAATCCTGCGAACTTAACCGCGCCGACCGAGCGAAGATTTGCCTCTGTCCGCAGATCGCAGGCTGGCGCACCTTTGACCGCATAGTGCTTGAAATGCGCGCCGCGGCCATCGGTTGGCACGCCGGACCCCGCGGGGTTCTGCGCCACAAACATTGGCCCACGACACCCCGGACACAGGAACCTGGAGGTGCCTGAATTGTACCCGGTGCGGACCTCGGCGCGCAGTACAGTGAGATCGTGCTCGGTGAGCGGGTCCAGAATGGCCTGTGCCTGACGCTCCTGCTGGCCAGACGGGAAAGTGGTGTCGATGACGGTGGAGATCGCGCGGGTCTTGAGTGGATAGATCATGGGAGAAGTCCATTTCTTGGTTTTTTGCAAAAATGCTTAGTTCATGAGGGGGCGAGCAGAAGCGGCTGAGGCCGCGTCGAGCAATTTGTGAAGCGTGCGGAGGCTGGTGACGCGACGTTTGCGGGTCGCCTGGGCTATGGTGGCAATGAGTTCAGGCTCAAGCCCGCGGCGCTCGATCTCGCGGGTCGCGATCCGGCTGATCTCGGTCACGCTCGGCGGCGGGAGCCGAACGACCTGGCAGCAATCGACGAACGGCTTTGATAGCCGCTCGACGTCGTTGACCAGGATCACCCAATTGATAAAACTCATGTCGACACTGAGCTGACTGAAGTGGTCAAGGTGGGCGGCTGCGCTGCTCTTTTCAAACAGTCCGACCAAAGCTTCGGTAGCCTGCGGACTGGAGTTGTGGCCGTGGTCCTTGAGCTTATCCAGCTCATCGAGCACGACGATCAGGTTGGCTATGTCACCCCGTGCAATAGCTTCCATGATCTCGCTGGATCGGGCGTGTGATCAGGAGGAATCCTGCCCCAAAATTGGGGTCAGATTGTTCATCGAAGCACAATCGAGATAGAGCAGCGGCAGGCCACTGTGCTCCGCGAGCTTGTGCACAATCAGGGTTTTACCGGCGCCAGTATCCGACTGGATAATGATCGGCTTGAACTGCAGCCAGCCCGCACCATGGCTGATGCTCGTCATTGCGCTGGTACGAATGGCCTGGATCGCTGGCGCAAAATTTGGAGCCTCCGCGAACAGCGTGGCCGCCATCTGATCCACACCGTCGGAGGCGGCGGGGCCCTTGAGCGATTTGACTTCACTTAGGCCATTGATCAGCCGGTTGACTGTGTAGCGGTCCGGACGATTGTCAGCGCCGCGCCGGCTTTCGTGTGCCGTTTGATCGACCGGCTCCATCAGGCAGACAAAGGCGGTGGCGTCTTTGCCCGTTTCCAGAAGCCGGGCCTTCCGGCCTCCAGGCGATCAAAACTTTCCGCGAGGAAGTCGAAGGTCGGCATGTCGTCGAGGTTTTTATCCTCGTCCATGTCAGGCTCCGGCTGCCCTTGGGTCATTTTAGTGTAGTTCTTCATTTCTGGCATTTCCGCAGGCGAGCAGCATCGATGCACGATCAGGTGCAGCAGACGGCTCAATGAGCTGGATAGATTGCGAAGAGGCTCAGGCTCGAGCGATCAGCTCAAGGCACAGAGGGCTGGCAATCACCGGGACCGGCAAGGCGCTAGCGCGCGCCGTTTACCTGATAGGCGTTGTGCAATGCACGGACGCCGGACCATCCAATGATCCCCCGCGGATCCAGAAATGTCGAAGGGGGAGTTGCGGCGAATCCTGTCGCCTGCGTAAATGCACACAGCCATGTTGCTGCTCCTGGTGATACAGGGTGCGGCGGTCAGGCCGTCGGTTCGGTTGGTCCCGAGCCGTCGGCCGCCTTATTGGCAGCCACAGATTCCGGATGGAATCTTGGAAGAAGCTTGTAGCAAGATAGCTTCGCAGTCATGCGGCTTTGTTAATAATGGTTAGCGCCACCCCATCGTGGGGGGAAGGCACAGAATTCGCTTTTGGTCCCGTCGAGCTTCTGCCGCAAATTTTCCGCAGCCTCCATCAGATGCTGAAAGCATTTAACCAAGGGATCGACTGAAATCGCACTTGTTGCGGATTGGCGGAAATGGGGTGGACAGCGGACTGTCCGCAACTCGGTGGAATCCCGAAAAAGTGGACGTTCTCGTCACATGATCTTGCATCCAGGGGACCCAACTTTGTCTCGGTAGTTGCCAAGAAGTACCAGCATGGTGTTAAGCGTCACGAAGACTGGAGCCCTGCTATCGGGGAAACTGGAGGTCGTAGACTGGTGACGCCAATTATGCTGGTCGCCAGAAAAGGCATACAGCCGTTCGTTGTCGCCGGTGAGCATGACGACCCTGATGTCCTGTATCCAAGAACGTTTCAGTATCCGCTAGCGCGGCGCCCGCTGGCTGGCCGTAGGTGGAAAAGACTCCAGCAATCTTGGCGTCGAACGAAAAGGACTGAGACCGGCCGATCAAAACAATTTACCCAGCTGCTGCGAGCGGGCAGAGTGCCTGCGACAATGCCCAGGCATCTAGGCGGTGGCCGTTTTGAGACTGCAAATGCCGCTCCGCCAAGAGAACGAAGGCGGGCGCCAACAGCACCGGATCGACCCATTTCTGCTTGAGTTCGTCCGAGTAATTCCGGGCGGACATCGGGGTTTGCATGTACATGCCTGGCGTGATGGTGTTGGAGGTGATGCCGTATGGGGCTCCCTCCAGCGCCAGGGACTTGGAAAGTCCCTCGAGCGCGTGCTTTGTGGCGCAATAGGCAGACTCTTCGGCAAAGCCCTCGATACCGGATCGCGAGGAGACGAAGATCAAGGCGCCGCCGCCATTGTCCTGCATGCCTTGCCAGACCGCGCGGGCGAGTTGGAAGCCTGCCTGTACGCCGACGTTGAAGGTGTGGAAGAAACTCTCGAAGTCCTCATCGGCGAAACGCGTGGGCCTAAGGATGGCAGCGTTATGGACGACGGTGTGCACCCGCCCCAGCTGACCGAAGGTCTTGGCTATGGCGGCGTTGGTGGCGACCCGGTCGGACAAATCGACCTCGATGCCCATTGCGGTGGCGCCGCAGGCGCGGGTGGTCTCGGCCAGAGCTACTGCATCATAATCCAACAAGGCGAGCTTCGCCCCGGCGGCTGCAAAGCGGCGGGCGATGGCCGCGCCAAGCCCTTGCCCCGCTCCGGTGATGATGACGGTCTGTTGCGCCAGCGGCAGCGTCACTTGCGCTCCGCCGGCAGGTCAACCCATGCACGCGTTTTAGTCGACTGCTTGACGGCATCGAGGACGCGTTGATTGGCCAAGCCATCAAAGAATGTCGCGCCGACGCGCAGCTTGCGGCCTTCGCCGATGGCGGCAGAGAGTTCACGCAGCGCGTCAACCACTGAGATATTCCAGATGCCTTTGTTGAGACCGGGTAGGGCCGCATTGGGATCAGCGGCGGTGATGTCCTCGAAGCTGGCGCCCGCCTTGGCGAACATCAGCTTTTCGTCGTCGTTATCGAGGA
>JAQGKG010000162.1 GCA_028290245.1 Devosia sp.
GCGGATAATGGCTCGACATCATGAAGAAGATCACCGGCAGGGTGAGATAGTTGTTGTGCAGCGAACTTTTCTTGGCGATCTTGCCATATTTTGCGTCTGGCACCCGGCCAGCCTTGAGGTCGGCGACGACGATCTTCTGATTGGGGATGATGATCATCGCGACGTTCGCCGCCATGATCGACGCGGTAAACGCGCCCATATGCAGCATTGCCGCCCGCCCGGTAAACAGCTGCGTATAGCCCCAGGCCATTGCTGTCAGGATGACGAACAGCACCAGCATCAGCCCATTCTGGCTGTTGCCGAGCGGGGACTTGCAGAGCCGGTTGTAGACCACGAAACCCAGCACGATCGATCCCATCGAGATCAGGATCGCCACCCAGTTGGGCACATCCAGCACGTTTCGGTCGATCAGGTAGATATCGGCGCCGACGTAGTAGATCAGCGCCATCAGCATGAAGCCGCTCAGCCAGGTCCAGTAGCTTTCCCATTTGAACCAGGTCAGGTGCTCCGGCAAAAAATCCGGCGCCACCAGGTATTTATTGATGTGATAAAAGCCCCCGCCATGCACCTGCCACTCCTCGCCGTGCGCCAGCGGCGGCAGGCTCGGCGTCTTGCGCAGGCCTAGGTCGAGCGCAATGAAATAGAACGACGAGCCGATCCAGGCGATGGCGGTGATGACATGCAGCCAACGCACCGCAACCATCAGCCACTCATAGGCAATCGCATAATCCGGCATCGTCTCTGTCCCCAAGTCGCAAAAAGGGGCGGGCCGAAACCCGCCCCCTCAGCTCAAATCATCTCAAGCCTTACGCAGGCTGTTCGACGCCTTCGACATACCAGTCCATCGACAGCAGTTCGCCATCGGTCATGGTGACGCCGGCAGCGACGCGCTCTTTGCCGGTGTTGTCGCTGATCGGGCCGGTAAAGATGTGGAACGAGCCATCGATCTGGCCGGTCTTGATCTTCTCGGCTTCGGCAACGACTTCGGCCGGGATCTTGGCATTGTAAGCCCCGATCTGCACGACGTCTTCCTTGAGGCCTTCCCAGGTATTGCCGGGTGCCCAGGTGCCGGCCAGAACGGCTTCGGCAGACGCCAGGTAGTGCGGACCCCAATGGTCGATGATGGCGGTCAACTGGGTCTCGGGAGCAAAGGCGCTCATGTCTGCGCCCTGGCCGAAGCCGCCGACGATGCCACGTTCCGCCGCAACCTGCAGCGCGGCGGGGCCGTCGGTGTGCTGGGCAATGATATCGATGCCCTGGTCGATCATGGCGCGGGCCGCGTCGGCTTCCTTGGCCGGGTCATTCCACGTCGAGATATACACTGGCTTGACGGTGAAGGCGGGGTTGATGCGACGGCCGGACAGTGCCAGCGCGTTGATGCCCATTACCACTTCGGGGATCGGAAACGAGCCGATATAGCCAGCCTTGCCGGTGACCGAGAGATGGCCGGCAATGGTGCCGCAAACGGCGCGGCCTTCATAGAAGCGGGCATTGTAGAGGCCGATATTCGGGCCAGCCATGTAGCCGGTGGCATGCTCGAAAGCCACGTCGGGGAACTGCGGCGCGACCTTGACCAGGCTATCGCCGAAACCGAAGCTGGTTGCAAAAATAAGGTTGCAGCCCTGCTGGGCCAGTTCGCGGATGACGCGCTCGCAATCGGGGCCTTCCGGCACGTTCTCGACGAACACGGTCTCGACCTTGTCGCCCAGCTTTTCTTCAACGTAGAGGCGGCCCTGGTTGTGGGCGTAGTTATAGCCGTTGTCGTTGATCGAGCCGACATAGATGAAGCCGATCTTGATCTTCTCGACCTGCGCGAAAGCGCTCGAGCCCATCAGCGGCAGCGCCATGGCGGCGCCACTGATCTTGACGAAGTTACGACGTGAAATTGTCATGGTTTTCTCCTGGATGACGGTAGTTTCGATTGAGACGCTCATTTCGCGGCGGCTCAACTAGAGGGCAAGAACGGCTTGCCGAGGCAAGCCGGAGCATTGGTGGAAGCGTCGCGGCGGAGCGAAATCAGCACCAGCACGGCGACGGTGGCAAGATAGGGCAGCGCGGCCCAAAGCTCGGATGGGATCAGCGACAGCGGCCCGCCTCCGGCCTTGGCATAAAGCTCCGTGGTCATCACGAGGCCAAACAGATAAGCGCCGGCCAACAGCCGGAATGGCTTCCACGAGGCAAACACCACCAGCGCCACGGCGATCCAGCCGCGACCGCCGGTCATCCGCTCGGCCCATTGCGGCGTCAGCAACAGCGGGAAACACGCCCCGGCAATGCCGGCCATGGCCCCGCCGAACATTACCGCCATGTAGCGCACGCCAATCACCGAATAGCCGATCGAATGGGCTGACTGGTCGTTCTCGCCAACGGCGCGCAGGATCAGTCCAGCGCGGGTCCGATGCAGGAAATACCAGATCGCCACCACCATAATGAAGGCGAAATACACCGGGAAAGAGTAGCCGAAAATTACCTTGGTGATCGGACTGGCAGCGAACTCTGCCGGGAACAGCGGCTGCATCAGCGTCACCGGCCTGGCCGAATACGACGACCCGGCCAGTGCCGAAAACCCGGTGCCAAAAATCGTCAGCGCCAGCCCCGTCGCCGTCTGGTTGGCTGATAGGGACAGAGTAAGAAACCCGAAGATCAGCGAGGCGCAGATGCCCGCGCCGGCCCCGGCCAGCAATGCCAGATAGGAATTTCCGGTGTGGAACTGCACCACGAAGCCGGCGATGGCGCCGATCAGCATCATGCCTTCAACGCCGAGGTTCAGCACGCCAGAGCGCTCCACCACCAGTTCCCCCAGGGCTGCGATCAGGATCGGGGTCGAGGCCCCGACGACGGTGATCAGGATGGCTAGCATCAAGTCCATTATGCTGCCCCCGCCGCGGCCTGCGGCGCGACGCGCCGCACCCGGTATTTGATCAGGATATCGCCAGCCAGCAGGAAGAACAGCATCATCGCCTGGAAAATGCCGGTCGCCGCATTGGGCAGCCCGATCGTGGTCTGCGCCACCTCGCCACCCACAAAGGTAATGGCCAAAACCACGCCTGCGACGATGACACCGAGCGGGTTAAGCCGGCCGAGAAACGCCACGATGATGGCGGTGAAACCATAATTGGTGGGAAAGCCCGGCACCATGCGCTGGAACGGACCGGCCACTTCCAGCACGCCAGCCAGACCGGCCAAGCCACCGCTGACCAGCATCGCCAGCCAGATCGTCCGGTTCTCGGAAAACCCGCCATAGCGCGCAGCATGCGGCGCCGCGCCAACCACCCGCATCCGATAGCCGAACACCGATTTGCTCATCACGAACCAGGCCACCAGCCCGACGAGCACGGCAATCGGCACCCCCAGATGCACGATGGTGCCGGTATGATGGTCGGCAGCCGCGCCGCCTCGGAAAACAGCCGCGTTTGCGGAAAGCCCATGCCCATCGGGTCCTTCCACGGCGCGCGGATCAGATAATAGATCAACTG
>JAQGKG010000173.1 GCA_028290245.1 Devosia sp.
AAAATCCGCCACGCCGTGCCAATGCTCAGCCTTGCCAAAGCGTACACTGACGAGGACGTGGTCGACTTTCTCGAACGCGGCAAACGCTTTTTCGAACGCGACAAAGACCTCGATATAGCCTTCACCGCCGAGCCCAAGATTGACGGTCTCTCGGCATCGCTGCTGTATGAGAATGGCATCTTCGTGCGTGGCGCGACCCGTGGCGATGGGGCCGTGGGCGAGGACATCACCGCAAACCTACGAACCATCGCCGATATCCCGCACAAACTGAGTGGCACCGGCTGGCCCGCCAGCATCGAAATTCGTGGCGAGGTCTACATGACCTATGCCGAATTCCAGGCGCTCAAGGTCCGCTCGGCCGCCGCTGGTGGGCAGGATTACGTCAATCCGCGCAACACTGCCGCCGGCTCGCTACGCCAGAAAGACGCCTCGGTCACCGCCAGCCGCAATCTCAAATTCTTCGCCTACGCCTGGGGCGCCACCTCGGAGGACCCTGCCCCGACGCAGTGTGAGGCGGTGCAGAAATTCGCCGAATGGGGCTTCAAGGTCAGCCCGCTGATGGTCCGCGCCAAGTCGGTCGAGGAACTGATCGCGCAATACCGTCTCATCGAAGAGCAGCGCTCATCGCTTGGCTATGACATCGACGGCGTGGTCTACAAGGTCGACCAACTCGAACTGCAGCGCCGTTGGGGCTTCGTCAGCAGTGAGCCGCGCTGGGCTGTCGCGCACAAATTCCCGGCCGAGCAGGCGACCACGGTGGTCAAAAAGATCGACATCCAGGTCGGCCGCACCGGCACCTTAGCGCCCGTTGCCCGCCTCGAGCCCGTCACCGTCGGCGGCGTAGTTGTCGAGAACGTCACCCTGCACAACGAGGACTACATCGCCGGCATCGACAGCAATGGCCTGCCGATCCGTGGCGACGAGCCGATAGACATCCGTATCGGCGACACCGTGGTGATCCAGCGGGCAGGGGACGTCATTCCCCAGATCGTCCGCGTCGTATTGGAAAAGCGCCCCGCCGACGCCGTGCCCTATGAATTCCCGCACGAATGCCCGCGCTGCGGCTCGCCCGCCACGCGCGAGATCAACGAGAAGACCGGCAAGGAAGATAGCCGCCGTCGCTGCACCGGCGAGCTGATCTGCCCGGCCCAGGCGGTCGAAGGCTTGCGCCATTTCGTATCGCGCGGCGCGCTGGATATCGAGGGGCTTGGCGCCGAAAATATCGACCTGTTCTTCAATGCCGGGTTGATCAAGAGCGCCGCCGATATCTTTACTCTCAAGGATCGCCGCCCCGCCGTCACCAAGGCGCTGGCCGAGCGCCGCGAGGTGCAGGCAAAGGTCCGCGAAGCCGCATCGGGCAAGGCAAGGAAAAACGTCCGCAGCGTAGAGGACCGCAACTACGAAGGCCTCGACAAGCTGTTTGCCGCTATTGACGCCCGCCGTGAGCCGGAGTTGGACCGGTTCATCTTTGCGCTCGGCATCCGCCACATCGGCGAAACCACGGCCGCGACGCTGGCCCGCACCTTCTCGACCATGGAGGAGTTGATCCGCGTCGGCAAGGAAACCGCTGCGGCCGAAGACCCGAAGACCGTCTTTCCCTCGGTCGACGGCATCGGCGGCACGGTGATCGAGGCGCTGGTCGATTTCTTCGGCAATGAGCGCAATGACGACGTGCTGGATCGCTTGCTGGAGCAGGTCCGCCCCAAGCCCTATGTGGTCAATGTGTCGGCCGACAGCGTCGTCGCCGGAAAAACAGTCGTGTTCACGGGCTCGCTAGAAAAAATGTCACGATCCGAGGCCAAAGCTATGGCTGAGCGACTGGGGGCCAAGGTGGCCGGTTCGGTTTCGGCCAAAACCGATATCCTGATTGCCGGACCCGGTGCCGGATCCAAGCTCAAGTCGGCCGAGGCGCTAGGCGTCGAGGTGATTACTGAGGACCAGTGGTTCGAGCGCGTCGGTAAATAGTCCGGGGAGGACACAATGGGTCGATGGGCTGTAGCGACTGCACTGCTGGTTGTTCTGAGTGGGCCTGCCGCAGCGAGCGAGGCTGGGGACCAGCTTGCCCAACGGCTCTATGACGGCACGCTCGCCGAAAGTTACGACGATGTGACTAGGCTGTGCAACGAAGACAACAACGATGCCTGCTTCGCTGTCGGACTGACCGAGCTGATCGGCGGCGTCGAGGGCCTGACGCAGGCGCTGTATCGCCATGGCGCGACCACGCTCAGCACGCCGATCGCGGCGATGCTGTTCGGCATGGAGATGATGGGCGAGACGGCTGTCTCTGCCAATCAAAATCCGGAGCCGCTGAGCTATGAACAGCTTAGGACCATTCTCGACGACTTCGTAACCGCGCTCGATACGGCCCGCAGCCACTTCGAAATGGCCGATGTGGGCACCGAATATGTCATTACCATCGACCCGCTCAAGGTGCGCGTCGACCTCGACGGCGATGGCACGGCAGGTCACGGCGAGACGCTCGGCGCATTGCTCGGCGCCACCGGTGAACTTGCAAATTTCGCCGTGCCCGAAGCCCCTACCGGAAAAATAAAGCGTCCGCCCGGGGTGCCCGATTCCAGCATTGGCTTCGATAATGCCGATGCCATCTGGTTTGCCGGTTATACCCAGGTCGTCGCCGCGCCCATCGATCTGCTGCTGGCGCATGATTTGTCGGACTTCTTCGACGCCTATCTGCATCGGGTTTTTCCCAAGGCAGGGCTGCCGATGCAGGATTATTCAACCGGCGGCACGCTGTTCATGGACGCTGATAGCGACGGCCAAATCGCCGATCTCATCGCGGCCATTCACACCGTAGATTTCCCTGTCATCGACCCGGCGCGCCTCGCCGGGGTGCTCCAGCGCCTCAAATCCATCACCGCATTGTCGCGGCAGAACTGGAAGTCCATCCTGGCCGAGACGGACGATAGGCGTGAACTGGTGCCATCGCCGAGCCAGACCTCGCTAGTGCCCGGCATGGCGGTGACCGACAAAACCGTCGCCGCATGGATGGCAACGCTGGACACCTTCGACCAAATCCTCGACGGCAAATTGCTGGTGCCGCATTGGCGCTTTGAGCAAGGTTTTGATCTCAAGGCCTACCTCGAGACCGCTAGTGAAACCGACCTCGTCCTGCTCATCACCGGTTCAGCCGCGCTGCCCTACATAAAGCCCGGCCGCATCGTCGACGCCCAAAGCTTCGCCGAAGCCAACGAGGCTTTCGGTGCCGACTGGCTCAACTACGCCTTCTGGTTTAACTGATCCGTCCTTTCGTGGAGATTTCCATGCGCCTCGTTACCATCGCCGCCGGCATGTTCCTGGCCTTCGCCGGTTCCGCCTTTGCCCAGCCATATGCCGAACCTGCCGACCTGCTCGAGGCGTTCTACAAACCGTATTTCGACGGCAGTTTCCCGGACGACGAGAGCCAGTTTCGCTCGACTGCACTGCAGGCGCTGTACGATAATGACGCCGAGATCACGCCAGAAGGCGAAATGGGCGCCCTCAGCTTCGATCCCTATGTCGATGGGCAGGACTACGAAATCACCGATTTCGAAATCGGCGCTGCTGGCATCGCGGCAGACGCTGCTTCCGCCGATGTGACCTTCAACAACTTCGGTGAGCCGCGCAGCCTGATGTACGAAATGGTCCGCGAAGACGGCGGTTGGAAGATCGACGATGTGGTGTCGAATAACCCGGACAACCCGTATCGGCTGAGCGAGATTTTTGCTGAGGCAGCGGGGGTAGCGCAGTAGTTAAGTAGTTAGGTAGCAGGAAGAATACCCCCACCTAACCTCCCCCTGAAAAGGGGGAGGAATCTGGCCGGTGCTCTTGAACTTATGGTGCCTCGAACTGGATCGGTTCCTCCCCCTATCGGGGAGGTTAGGTGGGGGTACCCAAACAGGGACTCTTCCAACCGCCCGCTACAACGCCCCAGTCGCGTCTTTCAGCCAGTCGCGCACTTTACCCTTTACCTTCCCGCCGATCGCCTGCCAGACCATCTGGTGGTAGTCGTCCAGCCAGGCGCGTTCGGCTTCGCTGAGCAGTGATTTGCGGATCAGGCGTTTGTCTATGGGCGCCAGGGTCAGCGTTTCGAACTCCAGGTAGCCCGCGTATTTTGGGCTTTCTACCACTGCGATCAGGTTTTCGATGCGGATGCCGTATTCGCCGGTTTTATAGTAGCCGGGCTCGTTGGAGATGACGTTGCCGGCTTCCAGCGGCAGCGTTGCACGCGAGGAAATGCCGACGGGACCTTCATGTACGCCGAGATAGGCGCCGACCCCGTGGCCGGTGCCGTGGGTGTAGGTGACGCCGTCCTGCCAGAGAAACTGCCGGGCCAGAATGTCGAGTTGGGCGCCGGTAGTGCCCTTGGGGAAGCGGGCCATGGAAATGGCGATCATGCCCTTGAGCACGCGGGTGTAGCGGTCGCGTTGTTCGTCACTGGGCTTGGCGGTCGAGAGGGTGCGGGTGATGTCGGTGGTGCCAGAGAGGTATTGAGCGCCGCTGTCAACCAGCATGATTTCGCCGGCATTGAGCTTGCGGTCGGTCTTGTCGCTGACGCGATAGTGCACGATGGCACCATTGGGGCCGGAGCCGGAGATGGTGTCGAAGCTGGCGTCGACGCAGCTTTCGTCTTCGCGGCGGAAGGCTTCCAATGCCGTGACGATACCGATTTCGGTGAGCTTGCCCTTGGGCGCTTCGTCATCGAACCAGGCGAGGAATTTAGCCAGCGCTACGCCGTCCAGCGTGTGGGCTTCATGCATGCCCGCCAGCTCGGCCGGGTTTTTGCGTGATTTCGGCAGCAGCACTGGATCGCGTTTCTCGATCAGATTGGCACCGGCCTCTTTCAGGGATACGGCCACAGCTTCGGGGGCCGAGGCTGGGTCGATCAGGACGGCCTTGCCAGTTTCACCCAGAGTTTTGAGCGCGGCCGCGAAGTCGGTGCTACGTTCGACGCTGGCTATGCCCGATAGCGATTGCCTGAGCTCGTGGGTTATTTTAGCGGAGTCGAGATACAGCGTCGGTTCGCCCGCCTGCGGCACGATTGCGAAGCCCAGGACGAATGGCGTGTTGGGCACGTCGCGGCCGCGCATGTTCAACAGCCAGCAGATCGATTCCGGCAGAGTCAGCACAGCGGCTTCGGCGTGGTCGGCGGTCAGCGAGGCCTGGATTTCGGCAATTTTGTCGGCGGAGGTCTGTCCGGCGCGGTTGTGGCCGAGGAATTCAATGGTCGAAACGGGCGCGCCGGGGCGGTCGGACCAGATGGAATCGACAAGGTTTTCGCTCGAAACCAGGGTGGCATGACCCCCAAGCAGTTTGCGGATTTCTTGCATTTCGCCGGGGGTATGCAGCCAGCTATCGTAGGCAATGCTGCCGCCTGTCGGCACTAGGGACTTGGCCTCGTCGTTGAGCCCGCCACGGTCGGTCTGAAACACCGTGATGAGGTCGGTGTCGGTCTGGGCCGGTGCCTGCAGCGTGTAGCGGCTATCGACGAACAGGCCGGCTTTTTCCCTGCCGATTAATGCCAGCCCGGCTGATCCGGTGAAGCCGGTGACATAGGCCAATCGCGCTTCGCCCGGCGGTACCGATTCGCCGCGGTGGGCATCGGCGCGGGGGATCAGAAAACCATCGACGCCGGCTGTGGCCATCGCCTCGCGAAGTGCGGCGAGGCGGGGGGCGACATTGGTCTTGTCGGCTTTTTCCTCGAAGCTCTGGAACACGGTAGGCGGAAAGCTCTGGGCCGTCATGGGCGGGATTCCTTTGCCGGGGTGCGCCCCGGTCATGGCTGGCGTGTCTTGATGGGCATGGCAAATCGCCAGCCGCGCACTAACTTAGTGACATACATAAGGAGAG
>JAQGKG010000204.1 GCA_028290245.1 Devosia sp.
TCATCTCGGCCTATACGATGCGCGTCGCCCATGATGCCCGCCAGATCGCCGATGCGCTGGCCGCCACCGAACTGGCCCTATCGCAGAAGGAACGTCTTTCAGCGCTCGATGGCCTCGCCGCCGCCGCCGCCCATGAACTGGGCACGCCGCTGTCCACCATCGCGCTTGCCGCCAAGGAGATGCGATCCGAAGTCGAACCCGGCAGCGATCTCGCCGATGACGTCGAGTTGATCATTGCCCAGTCCGCCCGTTGCCGCGCCATCCTCGCCAAGCTGCGCAATCTTGGCAGCGATGGCGGCGACCCCTTTGCCGCAGTGCCGCTGACCGACCTCTTGGCCGAAGTCGCCCGCCCGCATGAGGGACACGGCAAGGCCATTCTCTTTTATTCCGAAAAATCCGCCGGCCCGCCCCCAGTGTTCAAGCGCGGTGTTGGCCTGCTCTATGGCCTCGGCAATCTCATTGAAAACGCCTCCGACTTTGCGCGCAGCACCGTTCGCGTCGAATCCGCCTGGGACCTCGAAGCGGTATCGGTCTCCATCACCGACGACGGCCCCGGCTTTGCCCACGAACTAATCGCCCGCCTCGGCGAACCCTACCTGACCAGCCGCCCACGCGATCCGCACGGCCCAGACGCCAACCAGCCCGGCGGCCTAGGCCTCGGCGTCTTCATTGCCAAGACATTGCTAGAGCGGACCGGCGCCAGACTGGCCTTCGAGAACATCTCGCCCGAAGGCCACGCCCGCGTCCGCATCGTCTGGCCAAGGGACGCGGTGGAAGTGGGGTAGGGGGCCATTGCCGCCCCGAAAAACGCGAGGAATCTGAACTGCCGACCCGGCAAGATCGTACAAAATACACCGGCCGTATTCCTCCGGCTCATCAGGGGGAGGCTAGGTGGGGGTACCCGACAAGAAGTCCTCTTCGCCCCACTCCACCTAAATTTTTGACCTTTCCCCCGCGAACCCCTAAATGACACTCATGAGCACGATCGAAGACCTTCTCGCCACCGACCCAAGCCTACTGCTTGTGGATGACGACACCGCGTTTCTGCAGCGCCTCGAGCGCGCCATGGTGCGGCGTGGTTTTGACGTGCGCATCGCAAGCTCCGTCGCCGAAGGCCTTGCAGCCGTTGCAGAAAAGCCGCCGGCCTATGCCGTGGTCGATCTGCGCCTCGAAGACGGCAATGGTCTGGAAGTGGTGTCGGCGCTGCACACCAAACGCCCCGATGCGCGCGCCGTAGTGCTGACCGGGTATGGCAATATCGCCACTGCCGTCACCGCCGTGAAGCTGGGCGCGGTGGATTACCTCAGCAAGCCCGCCGATGCCGATGATGTGATCAATGCCCTGCTCGCCACAGGTGGCGAAAAGCCCGAGCCGCCGGAAAATCCGATGTCGGCCGACCGGGTCCGCTGGGAGCATATCCAGCGCGTTTATGAGCTCTGCGACCGCAACGTTTCCGAAACCGCGCGACGCCTCAGCATGCATCGACGCACGCTGCAGCGAATTCTCGCCAAGCGCGCGCCGCGTTAATTCAATCCCGCAAAAAGCAACTGCCGGCCCATGGTCTAAACCATGGCCGGCAGCGCTTTAGCTCGACAGCTTTAAACTTAGCTGCGGGTATAGGTCAGCGTCTGGCACAGGATTGCCGCGCGGCAGCCCTGGATGTCGATGGTGTCGGCGCTGGTCTGCGTCACCGTCGCATCGGCGCTGATGCCGCCAGCCGAAAGCGCACCCTTCCATTCATTGGGGCCAGATGCCTTGGCCTGCATCACCTGCTTGCCGACAAAGGCCAGATTTTCTTCGGTTGCAGACTTGCCTTCCAGCGTGTTCAGCGTGCCGCAAAGGTCAGCGCCACCGTCGCCACACAGCGAAAAGGTGAACGAGGTGCCGAACTTATCGACGAACGTGCCATTAGGATCAAACGCCGCAGCGTCCTGGGCAAAGGCTGGCATTGCAGTAGCGCAGAGGGCGGCGATGGCGAATGTGGTCTTCAAGATATGCATGGGTTTCTCCAAGCAACAACGTCCGCCCCACGCAGTCGCTATTTGTTTGATTTACGGACATCGCAACGCGCCTAGGCCGCTGCCGGTTGCGTTGTTCGCGTAAACTCTGACTATCGCCTGAATGTGGCGGCGATCTCGATGTGGGTCGATTGGGTGAATTGATCCACCGCCACAAGGTCGCTCATCGTATAGCCACCGGCAATCAATATGGCGGCGTCACGGGCAAAATTGCGCGCATCGCAGGCCACCATCACCACCGTCTTGATCTTGGACTTTGCCAGCTCGCGCACTTGCGCCTCGGCGCCCGCCCGCGGCGGATCCATCACCACTGCCTCGAACGGCAGCTCGAACTGCGTCATCGGATCGCGGAACAGGTCGCGTGACCTGGCCGTCACCTCGCGAATGCCCTTGGTAAAGCGCCATGCCTTGTCCAGCGCCGCAATCGCCGCCTTGTCGTTGTCATATGCCGAAACCGGACGCGTTTCGGCCAGTCGCAGCGCAAACGGCCCGACGCCACAAAACAGGTCGGCAACCGTCTTGGCCTTGCCCACAGCATTGACCACATAGTCGGCCAGCGCGTTTTCCGCCGCCGCCGTAGCCTGCAAAAAGCTGGCGATCGGAATTTCCACTCGCGCCTTGCCCATTTCCATGGTGGGCGCCTGCGCCTGCAGCACCATTTCGCCATTCATCGACAGCCGCGCCAGCTTGAACCGCCCGACCAGCGGCGACACCCGGTCATGCCGCGCCTGCTTCTTTTCGGTGCGGATCGATACATCCAGCCCGGTCAGCGTCGCGGTAAAGCTGACATCGCTCTCACCGACCGCCTGCATCACCGCACGGGTAATTTCCGGCGCCCGCGCCAGCCCCGGCACGAGGATCGGGCATAGGTCGATGTCATGCACCTGATGACTGCGCAGCCGCATATAGCCGCCGCCTTCCTTGCGTGCATGCAAGGTCGCCCGGCGCCGGCCATCGCCAGCCGCATCGATAAAACGACTGACCTTGGCGTCGATCCCCGCAAACTGCAGCGGCGTCTCAATCAGCGCCGTCTTGAACGCCTCGTAGCTCGGTCGATCCATATGCTGCAACTGGCAGCCGCCACAGGCGCCAAAATGCGGACAAAACGGCTCGATGCGGTTTTCGGCCGCGCTGATCACGCCCAGCAATGTGCCGCGCTCACCATCGGCCTCGATCTCGACCTTCTCGCCCGGCAGTGCCAGCGGAATGAAGACCTTCTTGCCGTCAATCTCTGCAACACCCTCGCCCTTATGGCCGAGGCTGGAAATGGTAGTGGTAATGGTCATGACGGTCCGGAGCTTGCTAAAGGGTGCACTACCGCGTTCTGGCGCCGATGCCAACCGTGCCCACGTCCACAGCATCGCGGCAGGTTCGGCTGATTGTTGACCACGCTATTGCAGTCGACACCCTCCCCCTCGAGGGGAGGGATCAAGGGAGGGGGGGCGTTTAGCCCAAAACCGCGGCTAAACACACCCCCACCCAGCCTCCCCCATCAAGGGGGAGGTGCCATTCGGTGCTAGGCAATGCTTCAGTGCTCCGGCCTACTCGCCCACTCCAGCAAACTCGCTAGCCCGACGAACGGCACTCCGGCATGTTCGCTCAATCCGGACGCGCAGGTGCTCACCGTCGACACCCCCAGCGTGCATCCCGCCGGGATATCCTGCTTCACAAACCGCGTCGCATGCGCATTCAGCTCCGGAAAAAACAGCCCCTTGTCGCCGGCATAGCCACAACACGTCACCGAACCCAGCACTGCGATCTCATCCGCACAAGCCCGCGCAATCGCCTCAGTCATCGGCTGCTCCGCCAACCGCTGCGCCGAACAATTATGATGAACGGCGACGCTGGGTAGCTTGCGAGTGATCGTCAATTTCGGTAGCATCTGGCTCAGCAAAAACTGGCTAGAATCCAGCACGGGAGCGTCCCCCGGAAATTCCCGCAGATGCTTGGCGCAGGTCGACGCGTCGGTAACAACGCTCAAAGCCCCAGCTTCCGACAGCGCCGATAGCTCCTTCTTAAGCGCTGAACCAACACTTGCCGCCTTCTCCGGAAAACCCTTCGACTGAA
>JAQGKG010000362.1 GCA_028290245.1 Devosia sp.
GAGGAGGTCAATATTGCGGTCCGCCAGATGGACGAGATGACCCAGCACAATGCGGCGCTGGTCGAGGAGATGAACGCCTCGATCGAGCAGACCGAAGCCCAGGCCGGCGCGCTGGACGACATCGTGACGGTATTCAATACCGGCAACGAACGCATCGTAGCCTCAACTCGCACCAGCCATGTCGCTTCGGCGCCCAAGCCGGCAGTGAAACGTGCGGCACAGGTCTATCTCAACCACGGCAATGCTGCGGTCTCGACGGACTGGAACGAGTTCTAGACTTATATTACGTTCAGCGGCCTGCTTCAGTGGGCCGCTGTTACTTCCTGTAATGCGTCGGAAGCGGTTCATTAACCATATGCTTTCTATGCTGTCCGCGCACATGACCGCGGAATAGGGGCTGCGGGCATGCCTTCAAGGCTGTAGTGCCTCAACTCCGAAAGCCGAGCATGACCAGCCAGCTCAAACTTGCATTCAAACTGCCAGCCATGGTGGTCGCAATTGCGCTGGTCACCGGAGCGAGCCTGGCGCTTGCGGCCTATTTCGCCAGCAGCAGCATCGTTACCCGACAGGCAGAACAGCGGCTAACCGCGGCAGCGGCCAACGCCACTTCGACGCTGAATGCCTACCTGAGCGAAGTTGCCGAAGACCTGACAGTGTTTGCCGGGCGTTCGGAGATTGCCGGCGCGATCGAAGTTTTGTCGGGCGCTGTGCGCTCGATACAGGAACAGGGCGACCCGACTGCAATGATGCAGGACGCCTATATCACGCAAAATCCGAACCCCGCGGGCCAGCGCCTGCTGCTCGACAGCTCCGGCAAGCTGCCGGCGTATGACGTGCCTCACGCGGCGCTGCATGCGGACTTCCGCGACCTGCTGATGAAGCGCGGCTACTACGACATTTTCCTGTTCGATACCGATTTCAACAACGTCTACACGGTGTTCAAGGAAGCCGATTTCGCAACTAATTTTGCTGAAGGCGGCGGGCCTTGGGCTGATACAGACCTCGGCAAGGTGGTGCGTTCGGCCATGGCGGCAAAAGAGGGAGAGGTGTTTCTCTCCGACTTTGCTGCCTATGGCCCGAGTGCCGGCGCACCGGCCAGTTTCATTGCCACACCGATCTTTGAGGAGGGCGTCTTAGTTGGCGTGCTGGCCTTCCAGATGCCCACCGAACTCATCGGGGATGTCCTGGATCGCACCCAGGGGCTGGGCGCCAGCGGCGAGACCTATCTGGTGGGCCAGGATGGCCTCGCTCGAAACGACTCGCCCAAGACTCCAGACAATGACGTAATGAGCCTGTCGCTGCAGGGCAATGCCGTGACGGCTGCGTTGGCTGGTACGGCGGGGCTGGATCGCCTGTCCCATCACGACGGCGCAGCCTATGTGGCCGCAGCCGAGCCACTGTCGTTTGGCGGCGTTGACTGGGCCGTGGCGGCGCTCGAAAGCGAAGCTGAGATTTCCGCGCCCTCGGCCGGCTTGCGCAATACCCTGCTAATCATCGGCGCCATCATGCTGGCACTGGCGGCGGTGGTCAGCGTGCTGTTCGCGCGGACCATCACGCGGCCGATTTCGCGGCTGACCGATGCGATGGCCGAAATCGCCGGTGACCGGCTGGATTTGGCAGTGCCGGGCCTCGATCGCGCGGATGAGCTGGGTTATATGGCCGAAGCTGTGGAAGTGTTCCGCAGCAATGGGCTGAAGATGCGCGACCTGCGGGCGCTAGAGCTAGACATGAGCGCCGAACGCGCCAGCAAAGTCAGCGTGATCGAAAGATTGCAGCGGGATATCGGCAGTGTGGTTGGCGCCGCCATCGATGGCGACTTCACCGGCCGGGTGGGGACTGATCTCAACGACCCCGAATTGCGCAACCTGGCGCAGAACGTCAATGATTTGGTGGAATCGGTCGATCGCGGGCTGACCGAGACAGGCAGCGTGTTGGCGGCACTGGCGCGGGCCGATCTCAGCCAGCGCATGCAGGGCGACTACAAGGGCGCGTTTGCCCAGCTCAAGGCCAACACCAATGGCGTGGCCGAACAGCTTGGGCAGATCGTCACGCAGTTGCGCGGCACGTCAGGCGCGCTGAAGACGGCGACCAGCGAAATTCTGACGGGTGCCAACGATCTCAGCGAACGCACGACGCGGCAGGCGGCGACAATCGAGCAGACCAGCGCTGCCACCGATCAGCTTAGCCGTACGGTGATGGAAAACGCGGGGCATGCCGAGCAGGCCAGCCAGAAGGCGCGGGCGGTTTCGACCGAAGCTGAGGCCAGTGGCGCGGTGATGGTCGAGGCGACAGCGGCGATGGACCGGATTACCGCGTCGTCGTCCAAGATTTCCAACATCATCGGGCTGATCGACGACATTGCGTTCCAGACCAATCTTTTGGCGTTGAACGCTTCGGTAGAAGCGGCACGGGCTGGCGATGCGGGCAGGGGCTTTGCCGTTGTGGCCGTGGAAGTCCGGCGCCTGGCGCAATCGGCGGCCTCGGCGTCGGCGGACGTCAAGGTGCTGATCGAGCAGAGTGCCAATGAAGTGCAGGGCGGCACGCGGCTGGTGGCCGACGCCGCTCAGCGTATCGCGGGGGTGCAGACGGCAATTCGCGCCAATGCCAGCATGCTGGACGATATTGCCCGTGCCAGCCGAGAGCAGGCGGCTTCGATCGACGAGGTCACGGTCGCGGTTCGGCAGATGGACGAAATGACCCAGCACAATGCCGCGCTGGTTGAGCAAACCAATGCCGCCATCGAGCAGACCGAGGCTCAGGCCAGCCAACTCGACCGGGTGATCGGCGTATTCACGCTGGGCTCGTTCGAGGCGACCGCGCCGGAACGGGCGACGGGCGCACGCGGCATGATCGATGGCTTGCGGTCGGTGGCAGGAGCGTATTTCAAGCGGGCCTGAAGCGGCCGGGAGAACTGGCCAGCCAGTAATTATACCTAGAAAAAGGCGCTTTCTGGCGCCTTTTATTGTCCGGAGCATGTGGGTTCTCCTGACTCCTCCTGTCAGTAGAACCGGAGATGGTGGCCCCGCCTCAAAGCGGTGCCACCATCATGCTCATTTCCGTCGTCGATCCGGTTTATTCCAAAAGCTTTGCCGAGCTGATTGCGCCCTTGCCGCCCGATGTTCGGGAGCTCACGGCGCGGCTGGTGGCGCTGGTCGCGGCGCATCCGGGCATTAGCGGCAAGGTGATGACCGGCTGGAAGTCGGTTAATTTCCGACATGCCAGTGCCGGCCATGTCTGTTCGGTGTTTCCGCAGACGGACTGCGCGTCGCTGTATTTCGAGCATGGGCGGCTGTTGCAGCATGGCGAGGGGCTGTTGCAGGGCGAGGGCCTCAAACGGGGGCGCTACTTGCGGCTTTCTCCTGGCGACGATATTCCGCTTGATCGGATCGGCATGCTGTTGGGCGAGGCCATTGCCCTGTTTGCCTGAAGCGTGCTTGAACGCTGCGAGACATGGAGGGCAGCATGGCGCGCATCGGGCTGGTGGCTCACGACGACAAAAAGGACGAGCTGTGCATCTGGGCCGAGCACCACAAGCACAAGCTTAGCCAGCATGACCTTTGGGGCACTGGGACCACGGGGAGCCGCGTGATGGCAGCGACCGGCATGAGCGTCGTGTTGCTCAAAAGCGGACCGCTCGGCGGCGACCAGCAGCTTGGCGCGATGATCGCCGAGGGCAAGCTCGACGTGCTGATCTTCTTCATCGATCCGCTTTCGGCACAGCCGCATGATGTGGACGTCAAGGCGCTGACCCGGCTGGCGACGCTGTATGACGTGCCGTTTGCCAACAACAAATCCACAGCCGACGCGGTGCTCGCCTACCTGTGACCGCGCCATTCTCAGCTCCGATCGCCATTCGAACGTAGCTCTCATGGCCTTCTCCCCTAAAGTTGCTCCACTGGAGCAAATTGCGCCCAAGGGCGTCGGGTCGAAGAGTTGACCCTTGCGTCACCTTATGAGCAGATGCCTCAAAATAGCCCGAGATATGAACCGGGCATAAATGGCATTAGGAAACGGGACAGCTTTGGTCTCCTCTGACTTGGTTATCGACGTTCGCAACGTCAGCAAACGCTTTGGCGGTCTCACCGCCGTCAACAATTGCTCGCTCTCGGTGCGACGCGGCTCCGTCACGGGGCTGATCGGGCCGAACGGCGCGGGCAAATCCACGCTGTTCAATATCGTCGCCGGCAACATCGTGCCCGACGAAGGCGCGGTGATTTTCGACGGCAAGGATGTGACCGGATTCAAGCCGCATCAGCTGTTCCGCACCGGCATGCTGCGAACCTTCCAGATCGCGCATGAATTCTCCAACATGACGGCGCTGGAAAACCTGATGATGGTGCCGGGCGACCAGCCTGGCGAAGATCTCGGCAATGCCTGGTTCCGGCCGGGTCTCGCCAAGTCGCGGGAAACCGAGGTGCGCAAGAAGGCGCTCGAT
>JAQGKG010000289.1 GCA_028290245.1 Devosia sp.
GCCTCGACCATCACCCAGCAGGTCGCCAAAAACCTGTTCCTGACGCCCGACCAGACCCTGGGCCGTAAGGTGCAGGAAGCCATTCTGGCCGTCTGGCTGGAGCAGAATTACACCAAGGAAGAAATCCTCGAACTGTATATGAACCGCGTCTACTTCGGCGCCGGTGCAACGGGTATCGAGGCGGCTGCGCAGACCTATTTCGGCGTCTCGGCGCGCAACCTGTCGCTCGGCCAGGCCGCCATGCTGGCCGGTATTCTGCCGGCGCCGTCGGCCTATAATCCAAAATCCAACCCGGAGCGCGCCATTGAGCGCCAGCGCCTGTCGCTCAACGCCATGGCGCGCGACGGCTTCATCACGCCCGAAGAAGCCTCGGCCGCCCAGATCGACCCGAGCCAGACCGTTCGCACCCGCGTCGCCGGCTCGGAATCCTATGTTGCAGACTGGGTCGAGAGCCTGATGACCGCCTATATCGGCGACATCAAATCCGACGTGGTCGTGCAGACCACCATCGATTTCAAGATGCAAAAGGACGCCGAGTTCATCGTCAATGAACTGGTGGCCTCCGAAGGCCCCAAGCGCGGCTTCAAGCAGGGCGCTCTGGTCGCCATGGATGTGAACGGCACCGTACGCGCCATGGTGGGCGGCGTCGATTATCAGGCCAGCCAGTATAACCGCGCCGTCACCGCCAAGCGCCAGCCCGGCTCGACCTTCAAGCCCTTCGTCTACATGGCCGCCATGGAAAAGGGCTACACTCCCGACACCTTGGCCGAAGACGCGCAGTTTGAATATCAGGGCTGGAGCCCGCGCAATGCATCGGGCAAATATGCCGGCACCGTGACCCTGCGCCAGGGCCTCGCCTATTCTCTCAACACCGTCGCTGCCCGCCTCGCAATCGACGTCACCCCGCAGGCGGTGATCGACGTCGCCACCCGCATGGGCATTTCCTCGCCGCTGACCGCCGTGCCCTCGATCGCGCTCGGCACTCAGGAAGTGAACCTGCTCGAGCTGACCTCGGCCTATGCGCCCTTTGCCAATGGTGGTATGGGCGTCATTCCAAACGTCATCACCTCGATCCAGGCCAAGGACGGCACCCAGCTTTATCAGTCCTCCGATGCCGGCCCCGGCCGCGTCATTGCGCCCAATATTCTCGCCGAAATGAACGACATGCTCGAAACCGCTGTCGAAGTCGGCACCGGCAAGGGCGCCAATCTCGGCGGCTGGGAATTTGGCGGCAAGACCGGCACCTCCCAGGAGGCTCGCGACGCGCTGTTCGTCGGCTATACCTCGGCTATGGTCACCGGCGTCTGGCTCGGCAACGACGACGATACCAAGACCACGCTCTCAGGCGGCAACGTCCCGGCGGCCATCTGGTCGCAGTTCATGACCAAGGCGCATGAGGGCAAGACCATCGCTGCCATTCCGGGCGGCAGTTATGATGGCCAGGTCGTCGCCCAGCAGGGTGTCGATCCGGCCACCGGCCAGCCCATAACGCAATATGTCGATCCCAACACCGGCGAAGCGGTCCAGACCATGACGGACCCAACCACGGGCCAGTTGATGCAGCTTGATCCGGCCACCGGCCAGTATGTGCCAGCCAGTGCCGTGTCGGCCAACCAGCCGATCCAGACCGGCCAGATGGTCGATCCGACCACCGGAATGCCAGTGGGTGATCAACAGATCGATCCCGCCACCGGCATGCCCATCGCCAACACCGGCGGCGGCCTGCTGGTCGACGCCAATGGCAATCAGATCGACCCGAACACCGGTCAGGTGGTTGGCCAGGTCGTCGGCGGCAATCAGGTCATCCAGCCGCAGGCCATCGACCCGGTCACCGGCTATCCGCTGCAGGCCCAGGACAACGGCGCCGGCCAGGCGCCGCTCGACCCCAGCACCGGCCTGCCGATGATCATGGTCGTCGATCCCGCCACTGGCCAGCAGGTCTGGGTGCCCAGCGCCCCGGCCCAGCAACAGCAGATGCAGCCGCAGCAGATCCAGCCACCCGCCGACCTGGGCCAGCCAGTCCCGATCCAGGACGAACGCAGCCAACGCACCCTGATGGACCTCATCTTCGGCGGCGAGCAAAACTAGCGGCCGGCGCCTTAGCGCAAAATTGCTCCGGTGGAGCAATTTTAGGCCGCTAGGCCCGAAGCGCTACGCGCGCAAGGCCCAGGCCACCCTAGAGCCGGATACCTCTACCCTTCGCCCCTTCAGGAGAAGGTGCCCAAAGGGCAGATGAGGTTCTGCTGTACGTAGGAATGGCGTCCTTTCGCTCAAGGGGAGAGGGAGCAGCAGAAGCTCAGCCCCCATGCGCCATCAACTGCCGACCATGCGACTTAAGCCACGCGCGGCCTTTTTCCATTTCCGGCAGGGTCCGCTTCACCGTCGCCCAGAACGCCGCCGAGTGGTTCATTTCGACTAAATGCGCCACTTCATGCGCCGCCACATAATCCAGCACGAACGGCGGCGCCAGCACCAGCCGCCAGTTGTAATTGATCGTCCCCGTCGACGAACATGAGCCCCAGCGGCTCGCCTGGCTGCGCATCTTGACGCTCTTGACCACCACGCCCAGCCGCTCGGCATGAAACGCGCTACGCACGACGAGATCTGCCTGCGCCTCGTCCTTGAACCAGTCCACCAGCCGCCGCGCCTGATGCGCCACATCGCCCGGCACCAGCAGCACCTTCTCGCCATCCTGCTCGGCCACCTCGACGCGCCCACGCACCCGTCCAGTTGCAATGACCCGATGATCCACGCCACGCACCGGCACCACGCCGCCATCGGCAAAACTCGCTGCCTCCGGTGCCCGCTTGATCCGCGCCGCCAGCCAGTTGTGGTGGCGCACAAGGAACGCCTCCGCCTCAGCCCACTTGCCATGCGGCGGCAGCGTCAGCAGCGGGCCGCCGCTATGTGGGATCGACAGCCGATAACTCTTGGCCCGCGCATTGACCCGCACCGTGACGGTAACCGCCACGCCATCGATCTCGACAACGGTACTCGGGGGAATTTTCGGCTTGGCGCGAAAGAACAGGTTCATGGCGTCTCGGGAATCGCTGCACAGATCATAGCGTGAAATTTGCCCGGTGACTCCCCGCACGGGGGAACCTATCGACTGAACACCTTAAACAAAAAAAAGACGCCCTTTGCGGGGCGCCAGTTCAGTCGTTTGGGAACGACCGGCTCAGGAGGGATAGTCGGCAGGCGGCGGACCGCCTGCCTCTGGAACAACTGGCCTTAGCCGTTGTTGCTCCAGCCATTGTTGTTTTGCTCGCCATTGTCGGTCGGCTTGGGCTGGTCATAGCCCTGGCGCGAGCCGCGGCGTTCGTTCATGAAGCGATCGAATTCTTCGCGATCCTTGGCCTTGTTGAGGTTGGCCATGTAGTCGTGGAAGGCGTCGATTTCGGCGTCGAGGCGGGCGCGTTCTTCGTCGAGGCGCTTGAGTTGTTCGGCCCGATAGTCGTCAAAGGCTGCATTGCCGCTCGTGTTCATGCCGTAGCTCCGCTGCGTGTTCCAGTTACGATGTTTGCCCTTGTTGGAGCTGACCCAGGACCGGCCCTTGTTCCAATAAGCTTGGGCCTTTTCCTGCGAGCCGCCGAACTTTTCGCCCCACAGGATATAGCCGAGCACGATAAAGCCCAGCGGTGGGAAGGTGATAAAGCCCAGGACCATGAGGGCGATGGTCAAAGGCGACCATTGAGGTTTGATGATTGCTGTGTTCATTTCGGTTTCATTCTCCCAGTCACGATGAGCAATACGTGGCCCGTCCCGGGGTAGGATCAATGCTGTGCCCATGGTTTTTTGGTCTTGAAATGCAGTTTTTCCCTTACTATGGCGGGGCCGAAATTGCCCCTGAAAGCACTCCGAAATGAGCATGACCCAAGCCGATGGCCTACCTTTGCCCTCCACCTGGCGGCCATTACGGCTGCAAACCCTGGTGCTGCTGCGCTGGCTTGCGGTCGGCGGGCAGACCATCGGCGTGCTGTTCGTGGCTTTTGGCCTCGGTTTTCCGCTGCCGCTGCTGCAATGTTTCGCACTGATTGCGCTGTCGGCCGGGGTCAATCTCTGGCTTGTGCTGAGGCTGGGCAATTCCCATCGCCCCACCTCGCGCTCCGCTGCCAGCCAGGTCGCCTTCGACCTCTGCCAGCTTGGTGGCCTGCTGGCGCTGACGGGCGGGCTGCAAAACCCGTTCTCGCTACTGCTGCTGGCGCCCGTTTCGGTTTCGGCGACAACGCTCCCGCAGCGTGCCACGGTGTATATCGCGCTGCTCGCTGCCGTCATCGCCTCGGCGCTGTCGGTCTGGCACCTGCCGCTGCCCTGGGATCCGGCCGAACGCATTGTCTTCAACCGCATCTATGTCATCGGCATCTGGGTTTCGATCATCTGTGGCGTCGTCTTTATCTCCGCCTACACGATGCGTGTCGCCCATGACGCCCGTCAGATCGCCGACGCGCTAGCCGCCACCGAGCTGGCCTTGTCGGGCAAGGAACGCCTCTCGGCCCTCGATGGCCTCGCCGCCGCCGCCGCGCATGAACTGGGCACGCCACTGTCCACCATCGCCCTCGCCGCCAAGGAAATGCGCTTCCAAGTCGAGCCCGGCAGCGACCTCGCCGATGACGTCGAGCTGATCATCGCCCAGTCTGCCCGCTGCCGCGCCATCCTCGCCAAGCTGCGCAATCTCGGCAGCGATGGCGGCGATCCATTTGCAGCGGTACCGCTGACCGACCTCTTGGCCGAAGTCGCCAGCCCGCATGAAGGCCACGGCAAGGCCATTCTCTTTTATTCCGAAAAATCCGCCGGCCCGCCCCCAGTGTTCAAGCGTGGCGTCGGCCTGCTCTATGGCCTCGGCAATCTGATCGAAAATGCCTCTGACTTCG
>JAQGKG010000364.1 GCA_028290245.1 Devosia sp.
TGCTCGAAGCCATCGCCGCCCAGCCGGGCGAGACGGTAGACGTCGGCGCGTTGCTCGGCGCTATCGGCGGGGCAGGGGCAGTTGTCACGCCAAAGCCCGAAGCCAAGGCCGATGCTCCAGCCAACAATGCTGCCGGTCCAGAAGCGATCAAGCCAGAACCTGCGGCTCAGCCAGTGACGGCAACAGATCGCGCTCCAGCGCCGTCGGCGCAGAAAATGATTGCCGAGAATGGCCTCAATGGTGGTGACATCAATGGGTCCGGCAAGTCCGGCCAGGTGCTCAAGGAAGACGTGTTGTCCGCGCTCAGCCGCGGTGTTTCAGCACCGGCTTCTAACGCCGCGCCGGTTCCGGCTCTCGATACCAGCGCCGCCCCAGCCGTCTATCAGGCAGCTCCGGCATCGGCGCCTGCCGTCAAGGTTGAAGCTCCCAAGGTTCCCGCCGCACCGCGCGCTCCGACCAATGCCGACGATGCGTCGCGCGAAGAGCGGGTCAAGATGACCCGCCTGCGCCAGACCATTGCCCGCCGCCTCAAGGATGCACAGAATACCGCCGCCATGCTGACCACTTTTAACGAAGTGGACATGAAGCCGGTGATGGACCTGCGCAATTCCTACAAGGAACTGTTCGAGAAGAAGCATGGCGTCAAGCTGGGCTTCATGGGCTTCTTTACGCGTGCCGTCGTGCACGCGCTCAAGGAAATCCCCTCGCTCAACGCCGAGATCGACGGCGACGACCTGATCTACAAGCAGTACGCCCACATTGGCGTGGCTGTCGGTACCGACAAGGGCCTTGTCGTGCCGGTGATCCGCAATGCCGATCAGATGTCGATTGCCGAGATCGAGAAGGGCATCAACGCCATGGGCAAGAAGGCCCGTGACGGTCAGCTCTCGATGGCCGACATGCAGGGCGGCACCTTCACCATCTCCAACGGTGGTGTTTATGGTTCGCTGATGTCGACGCCTATCCTCAACGCGCCGCAGTCTGGTATTCTTGGCATGCACAAGATCCAGGAGCGTCCGATCGCCGTCGGCGGCCAGGTCGTTATCCGCCCGATGATGTATCTCGCCCTCAGCTACGATCACCGCATCGTCGACGGCAAAGAAGCCGTTACCTTCCTGGTCCGTGTCAAAGAGAGCCTCGAAGCCCCGGAACGTCTGGTGCTCGACCTCTAAGCTGCCGCAATACGACGTCATACGAGGGCTCGCCACTGGCGGGCCCTCTTGCGTTACAAAAGGGTGATGGTTTGCGGTGCTCGATGCTAACAGTCTGTTAGCAAATTCCGGGCTTATGCGGTGACTGACAAAGACAGACGTGTTGTCCCAAATAACGGAGTTCGAGTGCTCGTGCGTTTCCCGATTCTTCTTGCCGCTGCATGGCTGGCAGCACTTATCCCCGCCAGCGCACAGGAAGCCTCCGACCCCGAGCTGATCGGCGAGTTGATGGCTTTCCACGGCTCCGAAGCCATCGTTTCCGCCATGAGCACGCACTGCTACGAGACCACCGGCCTCGATGGCGCATACAAAACTGCCAGCGATAACTGGTACTTACGCAATATCGGCTTCCTTGACCTGGCCGACCGCGTCATCGCCCGCCTCGGCGGCACATCCGAAGCCGAGCAAACCGCAGCCGAGACGTATGGCGGCACCCAGATCATGAGCGCCTACAACCAGGCTAAGGACAAGGACACCTTTTGCCGGGGCTTCGTCGAGCAGGTCGAAAGCGGCGCCCTCGACATCGACAAGCAACTGCCAGAAGCGCTTTCAAAGGCCCAGGCCATCGCCTCGCAATAGCCAAGTCCTTGGCAGCGCGTCATTTCTGCAAAGCTAGGAATCGTCGTTTCGAACCGACAGTTAATCGGCTAAACAGGGATTCCATGCCGTCGTACGAAGTGGATGGTCATTGCCATGAGTGTAGGTTTCCCCTGGCTTGAATTTGCCGGCCTGATGCTGGCTTTCGCCATCAACGCCGTCATCCCCGGCGCCGATTTCGCAATGGTGCTGCGCCAGTCCATCGCGCATGATCGCCGCGCGGCGCTGTTCACCTCAGCCGGCATCGCCACCTCGATCCTGGTTCACGGCAGCTATACGCTGCTCGGGCTCGGAGTGATCGTTGGTAATTCACTGATGTTGTTCAATATTCTAAAGTGGGCCGGTGCCGCCTATCTGGTCTGGCTAGCCATTGCCGCCCTGCGCAGTCCGCCACCAAAGCCACCTGCAGAGAGCGATTTGGCCGGCGCCAAGCGGGGCGACTTCGCGGCTTTTGCATTGGGCTTTTTAACTAATCTGCTCAACCCCAAGGCCGTGTTATTCTTCCTGGCGCTGTTCACTACACTGGTTTCGGCCAGCACCGGCGGTGATATCAAGGTGATCTATGTGCTGTGCATGAGCATTATGCTTTTTGCCTGGTTCGCATTAGTCTCGGTTTTCTTTACGACAGCCTCTGTGCGGCAAGGGTTTTTCCGCTTCGGCCGGTGGTTTAATCGCGTCACCGGCATTACATTCATCCTGCTGGCAGTGCGTGTCGCACTGGCTCAGCAACACTAACAAGTTTCGGGGCACCAAATGGCAGACGCGTACGATCTCACCATCATCGGCTCGGGTCCGGGCGGCTATGTCGCCGCTATCCGCGCAGCACAGCTGGGGATGAAGGTCGCGGTTGTCGAGAAATGGGCCACCCATGGCGGCACCTGCCTCAACATCGGCTGCATCCCGTCCAAGGCGCTGCTGCACGCAACCGAAATGTTCGAAGAAGCCGGCCACAGCTTCAAGGCTCTCGGCATCGACATTCCTGCACCGGTTTTGAACCTGCCACAGATGATGAACCACAAGAGTGAAGTCGTCGCCGGGAACGTCGGCGGCGTTGATTATTTGTTCAAGAAGAACAAGATAACCCCGATCCGCGGCATCGGCACCATCGTCTCAGCCGGCAAAATTTTGGTCACGCCGCCGACTGGCGCGGCCATTGAAATCGAAACCAAGAACATCGTCATCGCCACCGGTTCGGTATCGGCGAGCCTGCCGGGCATCGAGATCGACGAGAAGACTATCGTCACCTCAACCGGTGCGCTGAGCCTCGAAAAGGTGCCGGGCAAGCTGCTGGTGATCGGCGCCGGCGTGATCGGGCTGGAGCTCGGCTCGGTCTGGGCTCGTCTGGGCGCACAGGTCACCGTGGTCGAATATCTAGACCGCATCCTGCCCGGCATGGACAGCGAAGTGGCCCGCCAGTTCCAGCGCATGCTGCAAAAGCAGGGCATGGAATTTAAGCTGTCGAGCAAGGTTGCCGGCATCGACAAGCAGGAAAATGGCTCGCTCAAGGTGCGCGTTGAGCCAGCCAAGGGCGGCGACATGGAAATCCTCGATGCTGACGTGGCGCTGGTTGCCATCGGCCGCAAGCCGT
>JAQGKG010000323.1 GCA_028290245.1 Devosia sp.
TGGTTAATAGGCGATTAACCGTTGCTGTGGCTTAGTGGGCCGAACGATTCTGGAGAGGTTCGCCGTTGCTGCGAACCGTAAGTGATCTCCGAGGCCATCTAGAGGACAAGCCGTCAGATGGGCGTACAGCCAATTTCGGTCCCACAAAGCCTCGCCCATATGCTGACAGCAGCGGGCGACCGGAATGGCGTCGATTTCGACTATTTACTGCAGACGGCAATCCGCGAAAGTAGTCTCAACCCGCAGGCCAAGGCGCAGACCTCATCGGCGACGGGGCTGTTTCAATTCGTCGAGGGCACCTGGCTGCAGGTGCTCAAGGAAGAAGGGCCGCGGCTAGGCTATGGCGATATCGCCGCCAATATCAGCAAAAATGGCGGCGACTACACGGTCGCCGATCCGGCAGTGAAGGCGCAAATCCTTGAGATGCGCAAGGATCCGCAGATGGCGGCTGACCTAGCGGCCGCTTTCACCAAATCCAACGGCGAATATCTCGAAGGGCGCTTTGGTCGCCGGCCTAGCGCTGGCGAATTGTATATCGCGCATTTCCTGGGTGCGCAGGGGGCCGAGCGGATGTTCAATGCTGGGCTGCAGGACCCTGATCAGATTGCGGCAAACCTGTTTCCCAAGCAGGCGCAGGCCAATCGGACAATATTTTATTCGGACGGCCAGCCGAGGACCATTCGTGATGTGTATCGCGTGCTGGTGGCTAAGCATGAGGGTGCGGGCGCCAGTGCTCCCTTCGCCGCGCAGCAAATGGCGGGGCAGCCTGCAGCTGTGCCTGAGGTGCCGGTGGTTCCCTCCCGGTTCTCGCCAGCGAACATGTCGTTTACCGGGCTGTTCAAGAATGAGGAGGAGGTGCCGGTGACCGGTAATGACGAGGGCGGCGGGTTTTTTACGCAGCTCTACGCGCAGTAGGCTTTGGCGGGGTCAAAATCCGCGCCGTTATGGTGAACCGTTCCTTAAATCTTCGCCGCTAGGGTGAGCTCTGCCGGTGTTCGGAGTGTGTAAAATGGTTGCGTATCAAGAGTTCATGTCGCTGTCTCAATCGCCGGTGAGCGAAGAGCGTGGCAGTGCAGCACACCTGTCCGCATTGGCTTACCTCAATCATTTCGGTCCCGCCGACGAGCATGCCGCGCTCTATGCGGCGCTGATCGGCTTTCTCGATGATCCGTCGGTCAAGGTGCGTGCTGCACTGGCTTATGGGCTGCTACATTCCAGCGAAGCGCCGCGGCCTATCATGCTGGCATTGCTGCACGACAGCGCGATTATCGCCCGTGCGGTCATCCAGTATTCTCCGGTTCTTATCGATGCGGACCTGATTGGCCTGGTCAAGACGCTCGACCTGTCGATGCTGATCGCGGTGGGGCAACGCACTGTTCTGAGCCCGCGACTGGCTGGCGGTATTGTCGCGCGCGGGCAGGGTGCAGTAACGCTGCGTTTGCTACGCCGTCTCGATGTGGCGCTGGGCGATGCGTTGCTAACTCAATTGGCGAACGAACTGGCCGACGAGGCCGAAATGCGCGGTGCGCTGCTGGCCCGTCGGGACTTGCCGGCGGCGGCGCGGCTGCATCTGGTGCAGAAGTGTACCGAGGCCTTGCGCGGCGCCCGTATCGTCAAGGGTGCGCTGGCGCCGGAGCGGCTGGGCCGGGTGTTGCGCGATAGCTGCGACACGGCGCTATCGGCCATTGGCGAGCGCGAGGCGGTGCAGGCCAAGGCTGGCTATGTCAGTGATCTGATTGGCTCGGACAAGGTCAATACGCGGGTGCTGCTGCATGCCGTGGTGACGGGCCATGTGATGTTTTTTGCGGATTGCCTGGCCGAATTGGCGCAGACGCCGCGTGGTAAAGTGTTCACACTGCTGGAAAGTGGCAGCCGGGCGGCGCTCAACGCGCTGTTCATTCGCTGCGGCCTGGGGGAGGGCGTGCGCAACCTGCTGGCCCGACTGGTGCTACATGCCCGGACCAGTGACCTGGCCGATGATGCGGGCGCGCGGCATTTCGTGGTGACAGCGCTGACTGAAGAACTGATCGCCGAGCATGACGGCGTCATTCCCGAAGACCTCGAAGAGGCTTTTGCCTATCTCAGCGAACAGAACATACTGCTAGCGCGCAAGGCTGCGCGCGGCGTCATGGCGGCGTTTGCCATGGAGGCTGTGGCGCCGATGGCGCTGCCGTCGCCGAGGCGTGAGCGTCGGCTGGCTCTGCCGGCCGCCTGATAGGCTCTAGTAGCGAAACTGCTCGCTCAGCACGCGTTCCTCGAGGCTGGTGCCCGGATCAAACAGCAGTGTCACGCCGTGTGTGCGATCTTCGCGGACGGTGACTTCGAGTACGTTCTGGAATTCGATATTGTCCGCCACTGCACTGACCGGGCGCTTGGTGGCTTCGTGCGTTACGAAGCGGACCTCGGCGCGATTGGTCAGTATAGCCCCGCGCCAGCGGCGGGGACGGAAGGGCGAAATCGGCGTCAAGGCCAGCAACTGCGCCTCGATGGGTATAATGGGGCCATGCGCCGAGAGGTTGTAGGCCGTCGAGCCTGCCGGGGTGGACAGCAGCACGCCATCGCAGATTAGCTCGTCGAGCCGGGTTTCACCATCGACGATGATCTGGAGCTTTGCC
>JAQGKG010000370.1 GCA_028290245.1 Devosia sp.
TCGGCTTGCGACGAAGAGGTGCGCATCTTGACCGCCCAGTTGGGCCAGTTGGTCAGCTTGTTTTCGAGTTCGGGCGGCATGGCGCGAACGTCGAGCTGGGTGACCGCGATAGCGCCCTGGCGGAAGCTGGTGCCGACACAATCGGATGCGGTATCGCCGCCGCCGACCACGACGACATGCTTGCCGGCCGCGGTGAGTTGGACCTGATCGGACACATCCTCGCCGCCGAGGCGACGGTTTTGCTGCACGAGGAAGGGCATGGCGTAGTGCACGCCGTTGAGCTCGGTGCCTTCGCTTTCGACGTCGCGGGGCTTTTCGGAGCCGCCGCAGAGTAGCACGGCGTCGTGCCGGGCCTGCAGGTCTGACAGGGGCGTGGTGATGCCGATATTGGCGCCATAGTGGAAGGTGACGCCTTCGGCTTCCATCTGGGTGACCCGGAAGTCGATGTGGTCCTTCTCCATCTTGAAGTCGGGAATGCCATAGCGCATCAGGCCGCCGGCCTTGGGCTCGCGCTCATAAAGGTGAACGTCGTGGCCAGCGCGGGCGAGCTGCTGGGCCGCAGCCATGCCGGCCGGGCCGGAGCCGACGATGCCGACGGACTTGCCGGTCTTGATGGCCGCGATCTGCGGCTTGGTCCAGCCATTGCGAATGGCACGATCGGCGATAGCCTGCTCGATGGTCTTGATGGCAACGGGCGCGTCTTCGAGGTTGAGCGTACAGGCTTCCTCGCAGGGGGCCGGGCAAATGCGGCCGGTAAATTCGGGGAAGTTGTTGGTGGAATGGAGGTTGCGCGCAGCCTCCTCCCAGTCGTTGTTGAAGACGAGGTCGTTCCAGTCCGGAATCTGGTTATTGACCGGGCAGCCAGTATCGCCGTGGCAGAAGGGCACGCCGCAATCCATGCAGCGCGCAGCCTGATCGACGATGCGGCCTTCACTCATCGGAATGGTGAACTCGCCGAAATGGCGGATGCGATCGGAGGCCGGTTCATACCGGGGCTCTTCGCGCTCGATCTCGAGAAAGCCTGTTACTTTACCCATTTTGGCTTCTCCCTATTGGCGCTTCAAGTTCATCAACTGGCCAGGCGGAATGTCGACGGCCACGCAATTGCCCTCGACGAATTTCAGACCCTCGGCACTTGCCAGTTCGGTACCGAAGTTGCGTTTCACCGCTGCGCCAAAATCTGGACCATAGTCATCAATGGCGGGCTGCAAAGACTGCTTGCAGGCAGCGGATGTGAAGCCGCCTGCAGGCATGAAGTGGTATTCAACGGTCTTGCCGAAGCGTGTTTCGTATTTCAGCTGAATAACATTGAACTTACCGGCAGCCAAAACCGGCGAGACCAAAGCACCGCTCGCCACAAGGATGCCCACCACGAAAGCCTTTTTCATGTCGTTCCTCATTCCGCTGCCACGCCCATGCCGCCGGTGGCGCGTTTCTTTTCCATTTCGCGCAGGGCACGGCGGTATTCGACCGGCATGACCTTGACGAACTTGGGGCGCATCTCGACCCAGTGGTCGAGGATGTATTTGGCCCGGGCCGAGCCGGTGTAGTGCAGGTGGTTGGAAATGAGCTGGTGCAGACGCTCGTCGTCGTGCTTGCTCATGTCGCCGGAGATGTCGACGCGGCCATGCCATTCGAGGTCGCCACCGTGGTGGTGGACCTTTTGCATGAGGGCTTCTTCCTCGGGCACGGGCTCGAGTTCAACCATGGCGAGGTTGCACCGCTCGCGGAAGGTTTCGTCTTCGTCGAGGACGTAGGCGACACCGCCACTCATGCCGGCTGCGAAGTTGCGGCCGGTGGGGCCGATGACGACGACGACGCCGCCAGTCATGTATTCGCAGCCATGATCACCCGTGCCTTCGACAACCGCGATGGCGCCGGAGTTGCGGACGGCGAAGCGTTCGCCGGCAAAGCCGTGAAAGTAGCATTCACCAGCAATGGCGCCATAGAGCACGGTGTTGCCGACGATGATCGACTTGGATGGATCAAAGCTGGCCTTGCCGGATGGGCGCACGACGATGCGGCCGCCGGAGAGACCCTTGCCGACGTAGTCGTTGGCGTCGCCCACCATGTCGATGGAGATGCCACGGGCGAGGAAGGCGCCGAAGGCCTGGCCGGCGGTGCCGGTCAGCTTGATCGAGATGGTGTCGTCGGGCAGGCCTTCATGGCCATACTTGCGGGCGAGAGCGCCCGACAGCATGGCGCCGGCCGAGCGATCACGCGAGCGGATCGGCATTTCGATCTGGACAGGGGTGCCGTTTTCCAGCGCCGGAGCGGCCAGTTCGATCAGCTTGCGATCCAGCACGTCTTCGAGGTGATGGTTCTGGAATTCGGAGTGATACAGCGTATCGCCGCCGATGGGCTCGGGCTTGTAGATCAGCTTGCCGAAATCGACGCCTTCGCTCTTCCAGTAATCGGCCATCTTGCGCTGGTCGAGCAGGTCGGACCGGCCGGTGAGCTCGCGCATGGTGCGGGCGCCCATGGCAGCCATCAGGCCGCGCAGTTCTTCGGCGATGAAGAAGAAGTAGTTGATGACGTGTTCGGGCGTGCCCTTGAAGCGCTTGCGCAGCACCGGGTCCTGGGTGGCGACGCCAACCGGACAGGTGTTGAGATGGCACTTGCGCATCATGATGCAGCCGGCCGCGATCAGTGGCGCGGTGGAGAAGCCGAACTCGTCGGCGCCGAGCAGGGCGCCGATGAGGACGTCACGACCGGTCTTGAGGCCGCCATCGACCTGGAGGACGACGCGCGAGCGCAGGCGGTTCAGCACCAGGGTCTGGTGGGTTTCGGCGAGGCCGATTTCCCATGGGCCGCCGGCATGCTTGAGCGAGGTCAGCGGCGAGGCGCCGGTGCCGCCATCATAGCCGGAGACGGTGATGTGATCGGCGCGGGCCTTGGCAACGCCGGCCGCAACCGTGCCGACGCCGACTTCGGAGACCAGCTTGACCGAGATGTCGGCCTGCTCGTTGACGTTTTTCAGGTCATAGATGAGCTGGGCGAGATCTTCGATGGAATAGATGTCGTGATGCGGTGGCGGGCTGATGAGGCCGACGCCGGGGGTCGAGTGACGCGTCTTGGCGACGACCCAGTCGACCTTGTGACCGGGCAATTGTCCGCCTTCGCCGGGCTTGGCACCCTGCGCGACCTTGATCTGGAGCTGGTCGGCATTGACCAGATATTCGGTGGTGACGCCGAAACGGCCGGAAGCGATCTGCTTGATGGCGGAGCGCATCGGGTTTTGCGAGCCGTTGGCCAGCGGCTTATAGCGGTCGGGTTCTTCGCCGCCTTCACCGGTGTTGGACTTGCCGCCAATCTGGTTCATGGCGATGGCCAGCGTCGTATGCGCCTCACGGCTGATCGAGCCGAAGGACATGGCGCCGGTGACGAAGCGCTTGACGATCTGGACTGCGGGCTCGACTTCGTCGAGTGAAACCGCTTCGCCGATTGGCTTGATTTCGAGCAGGTTGCGGATGGCCAGATAGCCGTTTTCGCCGGAGTTCACGCGGTCAGCAAAGCTGTTGTAGCGGTCCTGCGCGGTTTCGGGGCTTTCGTCCTTGGTGCGGACGGCGTGCTGCAGGTCGGCCACCACGTCGGGCGACCAGGCGTGCCTTTCGCCACGGATGCGATAGGCATATTCGCCGCCGATATCGAGCGCCTTGCGCAGTACGATGTCGTCGCCAAACGCATCGCGGTGACGACGCACGGTTTCCTCGGAGACTTCGGCTAGGCCGACGCCTTCGATGGAGGTAGCAGTGCCGAAGAAGTAGCGCTTGACGAATTCGGTCTTGAGGCCGACGGCGTCGA
>JAQGKG010000345.1 GCA_028290245.1 Devosia sp.
CATCAGCACGGCGAACATGTCGAGCGAGATGGCGCCCAGCACCACCTTGTTCGAGAAAATGTAGCGGAAGCCACCAAAAATCGTCTCGAGGCTCGTCGCCTGACCGGCACTCTTCTGCGCAGGCTTCGGAATCAGCAGCACACAGCCCATGGCGATGAGCAGCAACACCGCGCCAGTGCCAAAAGCCATGGTTGGCGCCACGCCGTACAGCAGGCCACCCGCCGCCGGTCCCATAATCGAGGCAAATTGCCATGCGGAGGCGTTGACGGTTATGGCGTTGCTGAGCGCTTCCGGCGGCACCAGATTGGGCGCCAGCGACTGCGCCGCAGGGCCCCAGAACGCTCGCGCCGTGCCGAGCACGACGAGAATGCCAAAGATCGGCCAGACTTCATGCGCCCGTGCATTGACGAAGGCCAAAAAACCCAAGGCGCAAAGCAGTTCCACCCCAAGGCAGATTGCCATGATGCCGCGACGGTTGAACCGGTCGGCGGCCAGGCCGGTGATCAGCATCAGCAGCAGCGCCGGCAAAAACAGGCTGAGCCCGACGAGGCCCAGCAGGAACACATTGCCCGTGACATCGTAGATCTGCCAGGCGATGGACACCGACATGATCTGCACCGCGAAGCTGACCAGCAGGGTGGTTAGCCAGAAGAAGCGGAAACCGACATAGGTAAAGGCAAGGCGGGATTTGTCGGCGGGTGCTGGCGTGCTCATAGGCTGGAAGTGCCATGCCGGAATGTCGCAGTCAAAGGCGGAATAGGCGAAATCGTCCTACCACGATGAATGTGAAGCCGGACGCGTGACTGTGTTCCTACTCTTCCGTCTTCTCTGTCGGCTTGTGCCGGTTGGGATTGGGGCGTTGATGCTTGCGATCGATCGAGGAAATCACCCCACGCAGCGTGCGGATTTCCTGGCTGGTGAACTTGCCGCGCTCTAGCATGGTGCGCAGATTGTTGATCACCGTTGGGCGCTTGTCCGGCGCGGTGAAAAAGCCCGAGCCATCCAGTGTCGTTTCGAGGTGACCGAAAAGGCCGAGCAGTTCTTCGCGTGGCGCCACGTCGGCCATGGCATCGGCAAACGGCAGCTTAGCCCCAAGGTCGCTATGCCGGCGCCACTCGTAAGCCATTAGTAAAACAGCCTGGGCAATGTTCAAAGATGCAAAAGCTGGCTCGACCGGCAGCGTGACGATGCAATCAGCCAGTGCCACTTCCTCGTTGAGCAGGCCCCACTTCTCGCGCCCGAACAACAGGCCGACGCCTTTCCCCGAACCGATCTGCGCAGCCATCCGGATAGCAGCCTCATCGGGCCCGATGACTTCCTTCTGCAAATCCCTAGAGCGCGCGGTGGTGGCCATTACCAGCGTCAGGTCAGCTATGGCTTCTTCCAGAGTATCAAAAACCCTAACGCGTTCGATGACGTGATCAGCACGGGATGCAGCGGCTACAGCGCGCTCATTTGGCCAGCCATCGCGAGGGCGAACCAGCCGCAGGTCCCACAGTCCGAAATTGGCCATTGCACGAGCGGCCGTGCCGATATTCTCGCCCAATTGCGGCTCGCAAAGGATGACCGCCGGCGTAGGGCGCAACTCAATCTTTATGGAAGTGTCGGTTCCGGCCATGGGCGCCATCCTGAAAGTTCAGGCGCTCATAGCCGGTTTTTGCGCATCAGGGCAATCAGGCGACGCGGTGACGCACTGGCAGGTCCTTGACCTTGGTCGAACGCTGCCACTCACGATCGAGGATTGCGAAGTGCAGTTCTTCGTCCCACTCGCCCTGGAACAACGCATGTTCGCGGTAATGTGCCTCGAGGCGCATTCCCATCTGCTGCATCAGCTTGATGGAGTGATGATTACGGCCATCACAACGTGCGAAAACACGGTGAATATGGAAATGATCGAATGCCAGATCGTACACAGCGCTTAGCGCTTCGCGGGTGAAACCCTGGCCGGCATGGGCTGGGTTCACGCAAAAACGCACCTCGCCTTGCCCGGCCGTAGCATCGGACCAGTTAAGCGACACATGGCCGAGCAGCGCTTGATCGCCCTTGCGGATCATCGCTAGCGTCAGGGTGTCCCCGGGGCGCTGCAGGCTCACATGGCCGCGCATCAGGTTGAGCGCGCCGGCCACTTCGGAGGTGTCGCGAGTCTTGGTGAAAACATATCGCTGCACGGATGGGAGGGCATGATAGGCAGCCAGCCCGTCGATGTCGCTGCGCTCAAAAGTACGAAGGATCAGTCGATCAGTCTGGATTGGCAAAGAAAGTGAAAACATGAAATGGTGCTCCCGCCCGCGTAACGACCCAAACCCACAACGTCGGTGAAATCCGGGAAGTTCCTGCAGCAGCTAGAAAAATTCTTCCTAGCGCAGGGCGGCGATTGTACATTAGGTGGCCGCTTGCTCGGCACGCTGAGCCTGCCACTCCTGCTGCAGGATGGCGTAGATGAACTCCTCATCCCACTGGCTTTTGAACAACGCATGCTCGCGAAAATGCGCTTCACGGCGCATTCCAAGGCGCTCCATCAGCCGCCAGGAACGCTCGTTGCGCACATCGCAGCGCGCCGCGACGCGGTGGATACCGCCGGGACCGAAGGCCAGGTCCAGCACTGCATTGGCGGCTTCAGTCGCATAGCCATGCCCGTGATAATTGGGATCGAAAATCCAGCCGACCTCGCCTTGCCGCGCCTCGACGCTGCGCCAGATCAGCGACACTTCGCCGATCAACGCACCGTTGCCATCGAGTTCGACGCCGAGGATGATCTTGTCGCCTTCGGCCTCGAGCGCCACCTGCCCGATGCGCTGCTGCACTGCGAGCGCGCATTCCTCCCGGCTTAGCGCCGTGTCGAACAGATAACGCGTCACGTCCTCGCGCCGCCGATAGGCATAAACGGCATCGACATCACCCCGGGTAAACGGGCGAAGGGTCAGCCTTTGCGTGCGTAGCGGGTAAGTCGGATAGAGTGACATGCCTCCCCCAGTTGGCGGCGCACTCTCGCCACTCGGCCGGACAAAGGCAAGACCAGCCTTGCCGATGGCAAGATCGCGTGCCAGCCTGATCGCCATGTCCAGTCCACAACACCCAGTGATCGACCTCACCCCCCACTGCGATTGCGGCGCCATCACGCTGACCGCCAAAGGGCGCGTCATCTCGATGTTTCAATGTGCCTGCGAAAATTGCCAGCGCGTCTCGGGCAGCGGCCATTCCAGCGTCGTGCTGCTCCAGACCGAAGCCGTCAGCGTCACAGGCGCGATGAAATCGCATGCAAGACCAGCCGATTCCGGCGCCACCTTCACGCGGCACTTTTGCCCGGAATGCGGCACCACCATCTATGCCGAGAGCTCGCGCGCCCCGGCGTTCCGGATACTCCCGGTCGGATTATTCTCGGGCCAAAACGGCTGGTTCGTTCCAAACCAGTTGATCTTCAACCGCAGCCACCGCGCCTGGGACCTGATAGCTGACCACCTGCCCCGCCATGAACGCTACCGGGACGCGCCGCCATGAGCCTGGCTTCGGAAGAATTATCGGACCGCATTCGCGACTTGTTGCCGCCAATGCTGCCCACCAGCGAGAAGAAGATGTTCGGTGGCCGCTGCTTCATGCTGGGCGGCAACATGCTGGTTTGCCCGATGAAAGACGGCAGCATGCTGGTGCGTGTCGGCAAGGAGGGCATGGATGAAAGCCTCGCCCTGCCCGGCGCCGCTCCGATGACCATGGGAGAGCGCACCATGGGCGGCTTCGTGCAGGTCAGCGGCGACGTGCTGGAAGACGACGACACCCTGCTCGACTGGATCGGCAGGGCACGACGCTTCGTCGATACCCTGCCGCCAAAATAGTCGTCAGCTAGGCGCTTTGCCGAATACCAGCGCCGCGTTGACGCCGCCGAAGCCGAAGGAGTTCGACAGGGCATAGTCGATGGCCTTGGCCTTGGCTGTGTTTGGCACCAGATCAAACACATTGGCCTCTTCGACCGGTTCATCGAGGTTGATGGTCGGCGGCAGCATCTGTTCGCGCAGCGCCTTGATCGAAATGATTGCTTCGAGCGCGCCGGCAGCACCCAGCAGGTGGCCAGTAGCCGACTTGGTCGACGAAACCGCCAGATCCTTGCCACGGCCCGGGAACACCGCTGAAATGCCGGCGATCTCGGCCGTGTCACCGACTGCCGTAGACGTAGCGTGCGCGTTGACATAACCGACCTGGCTCTGGTCGATCCCAGCCATGCTCAGCGCATTGCGCATCGCAACCTGCGCACCGGCGCCGTCAGGCGAACCGGCCGTTAGGTGATAAGCATCGGCGGACGTGCCATAGCCAGCCAGCACCGCCAGTGGCACTGCGCCGCGAGCGCGGGCATGGCTCAGCTTCTCGATAACCAGCACGGCAGCGCCCTCGGACAGCACGAAGCCGTCGTGGCCCTTGTCGAACGGGCGCGAAGCCTTGTGCGGCGCATCGGCATAGCTGGCGCTGAGGGCGCGCGAGGCGCCAAAGCCGCCAACTGAAATTGGGTCGACGGAGCCTTCCGCCCCGCCAACCACCGCGACTTCCGCCTCGCCGGTCATAATCAGCCGCATGCCATCGCCGATAGCCTGGGCCGACGCCGCGCAAGCGGTAACCGGCGTACCGATCGGACCGCGGAAGCTATGCAGTATGGACAGCCAACCGGCCGCGAGATTTGCCAGAAACGATGGAATGGTGAACGGCGACAGCCGGCGCGGCCCCTTGGTTTGGATGATTTCAACGGCCCGCGCCATCACCGGCGATCCGCCGACGCCTGTACCAATAATGGTGGCAGTCGCCAGTTGATCGTGCAACTCAGTCGGGTGCCAACCAGCCTGGTCCAGCGCCTCGCTTGTCGCGCCGATGGCATACTGGATGAACAGGTCCATCTTCTTGATTTCCTTGCCGTCGACAAAATCGGCAGGATCGAAGCCATTCGGATCGGCAGGCTTGACTGGCACGAGGCCGGCAATCTGGCTGACGAAATCGGACGTGTCGAAGCGGTCATTGTGGACGATGCCGCTGCGACCGGCGATCAGTCCCTGCCATAGAGTCTCGACGCCGACGCCCAGCGGGCTGACGGCACCCATGCCAGTGACAACGATGGGATCGGCAGGATCGGGCTTCAGCATGTCTTCTCCTAAAATTCATATGCAGGAAATCGGGTAAACCGCGCGGCGGTCTATGTCTAGACGCGCGACAACTGCCGCAGGCCCGCAATCATGGTGTCAAAATTCGGATCCGCTAGCAGTGAGCGAAGCTCTGACTGCCCTTTTCGCCATTCCGGCAAGGCAGCATCAATGACTTTGTCGCCCGCCTCGGTGACCGCGCCAATGCGGCCATTACCACGGCTTGCAGGAGACGCAGTAACGAGGCCATTGCGTTCCAGCAGCGCAAGATTGCGCGACAGCGTCGTGCGCTCCATCGCAATTGCGTCGGCCATTTCGGTGACTGAACGGCCGGGGTGATTGCGTAGCGAGCCCAGAATAGAAAGCTGCGCCCCGGTAATCCCGAACGGCCGCAGCTTGCCATCGGCCCGGCGGGTAATCGCCCGCGCAGCCATCCTAGTATTGAGCAGCATGCAAATGTCGAAATCGTCGGTCATCTCGCCCAAATAGGCGTGTATATGCACGATGTCAAACGGCAAGCCCCCATGCCGAGGCGGTCTTTGCGCTTTTGGCTACCGATGCTATACGGGCAGCCGAGCTGGCCGAGGAGGCCAAAATACGGAATCAAGGGAGATATTTCCGATGAGCAGCAAGATCAAAGTCCTCAATCCTGTCGTCGATCTCGACGGCGATGAGATGACCCGGATCATCTGGCAGGCGATCAAGGATAAGCTCATCCATCCCTATCTCGACCTGCCGATCGAATATTACGACCTGTCGGTTGAAAGCCGCGACGCGACTAACGACCAGATCACCATCGACGCGGCCCATGCCATTCAGAAGCATGGCGTTGGCATCAAATGCGCCACCATCACCCCCGATGAGCAGCGCGTCGAAGAGTTCAAGCTCAAGAAGATGTGGAAGTCGCCAAACGGCACCATCCGCAACATCCTCGGCGGCGTGATCTTCCGCGAGCCGATCATTTGCCAGAACGTGCCGCGCTTGGTGCCCGGCTGGACCCAGCCGATCATCGTCGGCCGCCACGCGTTCGGCGACCAGTACAAGGCAACCGACTTCCTGTTCCCCGTCAAGGGTACGCTTTCGATCAAGTTCACCGGCGAAGACGGCCAGGTCATCGAGCACGAAGTCTACCAGGCGCCCGGCGCCGGCGTTGCCATGGCGATGTACAACCTCGACGCCTCAATCCGCGACTTCGCCTATTCGTCGCTGAACTACGCCTATAACCGCGGCGTGCCCTGTTACCTGTCGACCAAGAACACCATTCTCAAGGCGTATGACGGACGCTTCAAGGATATCTTCCAGGAAATCTACGAAGCCGAATTCAAGGAAAAGTACGAAGCCAAGAAGATCTGGTACGAGCACCGCCTGATCGACGACATGGTCGCTTCGGCCCTCAAGTGGTCCGGGGGCTACGTCTGGGCCTGCAAAAACTATGACGGCGACGTGCAGTCCGACATCGTAGCGCAGGGCTTCGGCTCGCTTGGCCTGATGACCTCGGTTCTGGCAACCCCCGATGGCAAGATCGTGGAAGCCGAGGCCGCCCATGGCACAGTGACCCGTCACTACCGCCAGCACCAGGCCGGCACGGAAACCTCTACGAACTC
>JAQGKG010000363.1 GCA_028290245.1 Devosia sp.
AAGCCGATGGCGCCGGTAACGGTCAGTGGCAGGTAGCGGACGGCGGTGAAGTTGCACATCGTGGCGCCGACGAGGCCCGCCGCGCGCAGCATTTCGAGTTTGACGTCATTGGTGCGCAGCAGGCTCAGGCCCTTGCGCGGCAGGTTGATGCCGGCGGCGAGGCCGAGATGGACTGCATAGCGGACGAACATTACCTGCAGGGCTGGAATACCGACGAGGCCGAGCCATTTGGCGGAACTGTCGAGGCAGACGAACAAGAAATAGGCCGCGAGCGCCAGCCCGATGCCGAGAAGGCGGCGCTCCACAATGGGCGCAGTGGTGATCGACATGGATAGTCCGAACGGGCGGCGGGAGGGTGGTACAGGGTTGGGGGATGTGGCGGCGGGTGTCAATGAGCGGGGGAGATTTTGTGGCGGTGGGGGCGGATGGAAGAGTTCTTGTTGGGGTACCCCCACCTCGCCTCCCCCTGATAGGGGGAGGAACACCATCGCGTTTTTGACTCGATCCAGTCAGAACTGCCGGCCGGATTCCTCCCCCTTTTCAGGGGAGGTTAGGTGGGGGTATGCTTCCTTGCTGGCGCTTAGAACGTCTCGCTGAGATTCCTTACCTTCAGCGACTGCACCAGTTCACTTGCCGTGGGCGTGGCGCCGTGGCGGGGGGTGAAGGTTAGTTCGGTCTGGCGGCCCGGGAGCAGGGTTATGGCGTTGTCGGAGAAGTAACCGGGAATGTCGACGGTGGCGGTGACGAAGAGAGCGGGCTTGTCCGAAGTCAGGGTCAGCACGCACTGGCCGTCATTGTCGGACCAAGCGGCGCGCACTTCGGGCTGGACCAGTTCATAGGCCTTGTAGGGTTTGGGGAAGAAGTCGTTTTCGCCCAGCAGGTTGCCCTTGGCGTCACGCCAGGAGAAGAACAGGAATTCGTCTTCCGCCAGGTCGGCATATTGGATCGATGTTACGGAGATGGCGCCATCGGGGCTGATGGCCGTGTTGCCGGAGAAGACCACCCGATCGCCGCCGCTGATTTTGACGGCGCGGATTTCAAGCGAAATGCTGACCGGACGAGCCGTGTCGTTGATGCCCCGGAAGGTGATGCTGGTGGGCGGCGCATTTTCGACCGGAGTGCCGCGTGAGTTGGTGGGAACCGCGTCATGTTGCGGCACGGCGACCACGTTGACCGGCAGGAAGAAGCGCTTGGCCATGTATTGCAGGATCTTCCACTGCCCGCCGTAGTCGAGGCTGGACCAGGACGCGACCGGCCAGATGTCGTTGATCTGCCAGAACAGCGTGCCCATGCAGCGCGGCTTGGTGGAGCGCCAGTATTCGATGGCGGTCTTGATGGCGAGGCCTTGCTGGATCTGGGACAGGAAGACCATCTGGTCGAAGTCGCGCGGGAAGCGGAAGTACCGCGTCATGGTTTCGAGAATGCGGGCATTGCCGCCGGCATTGCGCTGGTGGTTTTCCATCACCGGCGAGGACGGATTGCGGTCTTTTTCCTCGGCGAAGGTCTCGATGACATTCATTGAGGTGAAGGACTGGAATCCGAACTCGGAGGCAAAGCGCGGGTTGACCGTGCGGTAGGCCTCGAAGGGCTTGGCGGAGTGCCAGACGTCCCAATAATGGGTATCGCCGCGAGTATCGGCGTGCCAGCCGTCGGAAAAATCGAGATAGCCCATCGATGGCGAAGACGGCCAGAAGCGGCGGGCGGGATCTTCGTCTTCGACGATGTTTCCGAGCATGGAGTTCAGGCGGTCGTAATTGGCAACGTAGCGCTCAGGCGCGGCCTTGGTCTCTGGGTACCAGCCGAGCGAGCCGATAACCTCGTTGTCGCCGCACCACAGCGCAATGCAGGAGTGGTGGCTGAGGCGACGGACCTGCTGGGTGATCTCGGTGCGGACGTTGTCGAGGAAGGGGCGATCGGAGGGGTAGCTCATGCAGGCGAACATGAAATCGTGCCAGATCAGGATGCCGAGTTCGTCGCACAGCTCGTAGAAATAGTCGGGCTCATACTGGCCGCCGCCCCAGATGCGGAGCATGTTCATGTTGGCGGCCTTGGCGCTTTCGAGCAGGTCGCGGATGACGGCAGGCGTGATGCGCGACGGAATGGCGTCCGCGGGGATCCAGTTGGCGCCCAGCATGGTGATGTCGCGGCCGTTAATGCGGCACTTGAAGCTGTGGTCGATCTCGTCTTTTTCGACGATCCATTCGAGCTTGCGCAGGCCGACCTGGCGGGTGGTTTTTTCGCCCTCCAAGTTAGTCGCCAGCTCATACAGCGGCTGCTCGCCCTGCCCTGCTGGCCACCACAGCTTTGGATTGTGGATGGTGATGTTGTGGATGAAGACGTTCTCGCCCTTTTGCACCGAGACCTTGTCGGCGATGAGTTGACCGTCGATGGTGTGTTCGAGTTCCACTTCACCGTGGGCGAAAGCGAAAAGACGAGTCTTTATCGAGAGTTCGACCGATGTGCTGCCATGAGCCTGGTCGACCTGGACGCTTTCCTGACGGGCCAGGCGCGACTTGCGCAGTGCCATGGTGCCGTAGACGCCGATGGGCATGATGCAGATGCCCCAATCCCAACCCGCGTGGCAGGCGGCCTTGCGGATGAAGTTCATGTGGATGCCGGCGAGGCCATTGGTCTGGTAGTTCTTGGTAAAGGGGATCGGGAACGGGTGCGCGTCGGCGCGGGCCTTGGCGACATCGGGGGCGATGTCGAATTCGATGCGCAGCGTGTTGTCGCCCTGGCGAACCTTGCCGGTGACATCGATGTCGTTGCGGATAAAGCTGTTCTGGGTTTTGGCAATGACCTCGCCATTCAGCAGTACGGTAGCGATGCAGTCGATCTCGGCCAGGGTGAGGGTGATGTAGCCGTCGAGATCGGCGGCGCTGGCGGTGAAGCTGCGCTCAACCGACCAGGCGGTCTCGTTGACCCACATCACGGTCTTTTCGTTTTCGCCGAAATAGGGATCGGGAATGCGGTCTGCTGCCAGTAGGGCGCCATGGACGTCGCCCGGCAGAGTGATGGGTGCAGTGATGTCGCTCGTAGGAGACGCAAGGGTGAAGCTGCCCGTCAGGTCGAGGGCGGAATAGGTGGCTGGCATGGCCATGGTGGTCTCCTCAGGCGCGGTTTTGACGGCGCTCGGCGTGGTTTCTGCGACGACCGCTTACGGTGCAATCGATTGCACAACGTTCTAGCCGGACTCGCGATCGCTTCCAATGGGTTGGCTGGCGGAATTTTCGCGAATTGCATCGTTGCTTTTGGCGTTTTTCGAACGATCGGTGCGGTTGAATCGATTTCGTTTACGGGTCTATTAGGATTTGCAAGCCTAGCTTCGGCCCGTTGCAGGGGGCCAGAAGGCCATGTCGGGTCTGAAGACCATAAAGCAGTTCTTTGCCGTTCCAGATGATCCCAATCTGGTTCAGGCGCAGGCACGGGCCTTCACCCGGCAAGTTCCGCTGATGTACGGCATTCTGCTGGTCAATTCGCTGGCGCTGGCCGCTACGCATGACAGTGCGCCAGACTTGCTTCGGCTTTACATTCCAGGATTGCTGACGCTCATCTGTGTCCTGCGCATCATGTTCTGGCTGCGCACGCGCAACCAGGCCACCAGCGACGCTAAGGCCCGTCGCATGCTCTCAAGCACGGTCTATATTTCCGCTGTGCTCGGCGTGGGTTTTTCGACTTGGGCGCTGAGCCTTTATCGTTACGGCGGGCCGTTCCAACAATCGCACATCGCCTTCTATATGGGCATCACCAGCATTGGCTGCGTGTTTTGCCTGATGCATTTGCGTGCCGCCGCAACACTCGTGGCGCTTTGCGTCGTGATACCTTTTACCGCGTTCTTCGTGGTTACAGGCAATCCGGTGTTCGGTGCCCTGGCCCTAAACCTGATCCTGGTGGTCGGCGGCCTGATGTCGATCCTGTTCGGCAATTACCGCGACTTTGCTGAATTGATCGCGTCGCGCTCGGAAATGGAGCGCAAGCAGCGGCAAACGCAGAGCCTGTCGGACGAAAACGATCGACTGGCCAATGTGGATAGCATGACGGGCCTGCCGAACCGGCGCTGGTTCGACCGGCATCTGGAAGCGGCACTAGCCCTTGCGGAGGCCGAGGGACGGCAGATCGCTGTGGCTCGGCTCGATCTCGATAGCTTCAAATCGGTCAATGACATTTTTGGACAGATCACCGGCGACCGCGTGCTGGTGGAAGTGGCGCAGCGCATCAATGCCCTGCGCCGGCCATCGACCATGGTGGCCCGGTTGGGCAACGACAATTTCGCGTTGATCCTGGTGGAAATGACCACGGAAGCCGCCTTGCAATCCTGTGGTGATGTGCTGACAGCGGCGATGCGGCCGAGTTTTGACACCAAGCTGGGCATCGTGCACTTGTCGGCTTCGGCGGGCTTTGCGGCATCCAAGCCGGGTGACACCGCTGATACGCTGTACGACCGGGCAGATTATGTGACCTGGGTCGCCAAGCGCGAGGCCCGCGGCAGGGCCATGGTGTTCAGCGAGTGCCATGCCGCCGAATTGAGCCGCGTGCGCAGAATGGAACATGCGCTGCGCACCGCCGATCTCGACAGCGAAATCCACATCGTGTTCCAGCCGCAGTTCGATGTCGCGCTGAACCGGATCTCGGGCTACGAAGTGCTGGCGCGCTGGCGCAGCCCACTGCTGGGCGATGTGTCGCCGGTCGATTTCATCCCCATGGCCGAGCGCATGGGCATGATCAGCAAGATCACGCAGACCGTGCTTGGCAAGGCGCTTACCGTGTCGGCCAAGCTGCCGCGTTCGCTGCGTCTGTCGGTAAATCTATCGGCTCATGATCTCGCTTCGACCACCACCATCGAGGCCATCGTGGCGCTGGTGGGAAAGTTCGGCAAGCCGTGCCGCATCGACTTCGAGATTAACGAAACCGCCGTGATGCGCGACTTGGAGCAGGCCAGCGACGGGCTAATCGCGCTGCTGGCGCTGGGCTCACGTATTGCGCTGGACGACTTTGGCACGGGCCATTCGAGCCTGACGCATGTGCAGAAATTGCCGCTCGACCGCATCAAAGTGGATCGCAGCTTCGTCAAGGAAGTCATCACCGATCCAACCAGCCGCGCCATCGTCAAGACCACGGTTGACCTGTGCCGTAACCTCGGGATTTCCTGCGTGTTCGAGGGCATCGAGACCGAAGAGCAGCTCGATGTGCTGCTTGGCCTTGGTGGCACGGTGATGCAGGGCTATCTGTTTGGACGGCCAATGAGCGAAGAAGCGATGTTCGAACAGCTTTCTACCCAGCACAAAGGCTGGCATTTCCAGCGCAGCCAGATGTTCGGCGCCGCGAGCTGAATCCCGCGACGCCGGTGTCTTATTCCGCTGGCGCATCCAGATCGAGGAACCCGCCAGATTGGCGTTCCCAGAGGTGAGCGTAGTGACCGCCGGAGGCGAGAAGTTGGGCGTGGGTGCCCTCTTCCACAATCTTGCCCTGTTCCAGCACCACCAGACGATCCATCGCCGCAATCGTGGAGAGACGATGGGCGATGGCGATCACCGTCTTGCCCTGCATCAGCGTGGTCAGTTGCTCCTGGATCGCCGCCTCGACTTCGGAGTCGAGGGCCGAGGTGGCTTCGTCGAGCACGAGGATCGGAGCATTTTTGAGCAAGACGCGGGCGATGGCGACGCGCTGGCGCTGGCCGCCGGATAGCTTGACGCCGCGCTCGCCGACATGGGCGTCGTAGCCGGTGTTGCCCTTGGGATCGACCAGCGCGATGATAACGTCATGCACCTTGGCCTGTTCGGCGGCCCGCATCATTTCCTCGTCGGTGGCTGACTGGCGGCCGTATTTGAGGTTTTCGCGGATTGATCGATGTAACAGGGATGTGTCCTGGCTGACCAGCCCAATGGCCGCCCGAACGCTTTCCTGGGTGACGTCGCGCACATCCTGCCCGTCGATGCGGATGCCGCCCTCCTGCACGTCGAACATGCGCAATGCCAGATTGACCAGCGTCGACTTGCCAGAGCCGGAGCGACCGACGAGGCCGATCTTTTCGCCCGGAGCCACCGTCAGGCTGAACTCGTCGATCACCGAGCCCTGCTTGCCGCGCCAGTAGTTGAAGCTGACATTGTCATAGACCAACTCGCCGCTCGTGACCTGCATCGGCTTGGCATCGGGCTTGTCGAGCATGCTCAGCGGCTGGGCGATAGTATCCATCGAGTCGCGGATAGTGCCGATCTGGCGGAAGATGCTGGAGCCGATTTCGAGTATCCAGCCGCTCATGTTCATGATCTGAAGCGCGAAGGGGACGGCGGTTGCGACGGCTGCCGCCGATAACGTGCCATTGTTCCAGCCCATCAGGGCCAGCCACGTGACCGAGACCACGAGGGCTGCGTTGAGAAAGAACAGGATCGACCACATGTAGGTGAACACCCGCATCAGCTTGCGGAAGCTGACGGCGTGGTCGTTGATCGAGTCCGAGACGTAGAGGTCTTCGTGCTCGCCGGTCGAGAAGGTCTTGAGCGTCTGGATGTTGGTGTAGCTATCGACGATGCGTCCGGTCATCACCGATTTGCTCTCCGAGAGGTCCTCGGAATATTGGGCGATCAGCGGCATGGTGATGCTGAAGAGGATCGCATAGAGCAGCAGCCAGATGCCTATCGGCACCAGTAGCATGAGGTCGAGCTGGGCCAGCACGATGATCGCCACGACGACGAAGATCAGCGCGTACCAGGCGGCGTCGATTGTCAGGTTCACGCCGATTTCGATGGCTTCGCCGGCCTGGATGATCTTGTTGGAGATCCGCCCGGCAAAGTCGTTCTGGAAGAAGGTCCAGCTCTGGCGGATGACGTGATAGTGGCTTTGCCAGCGCACCACATCGACCAGATTGGGAACGATGCCGTGGTTGCGGATCAGCGTGTCGAGCATGAAGGTCATCGGGCGGACCAGCACGACGACGACGATCATCCAGAGGAAGGTCTGGCCGTGTTGGTCGAAGATTTCGCCGGGATTGGTGGTGGCCAGCATGCCGACCACGAGACCGACAAACACGGGCATCAGCGCATCGGCAATGGAGCCGATCGACACCAGCGCAATGCGGATGGCAAAGGCCATGCGGAACTGACCGATGAAATAGCTGACGAAAGGACGAAGGCCCATTGGCGGCTGGCGGTCTTTGGCCAGTGCGGTGGGCGAATAGAGATGGTCGAAATAGGTGATGACGCGGTTGAACATTGTTAGCTCTTTATCTTGAGCCGCGCCTGACGAAGAGGATTTGAGTGCTCAGGTCAGGTTCGGAATCGGTCCATGGGTTTGCATTGAGCAAAGCGGGGCGCGGGACGGTTGGTGCGCGCGGTGATGGCCGTTTCGATATTGTCACCCATCTGGGTACTCCTTTGGTTTGGTTGGGGGCGGACGCCGGTTGACGTCCGGTAGATTATTGCGCCGCGTCTTCTTGTTGGTCGGCGTCGATGAAGCCGCCGGATTGGCGGTTCCATAGGCTGGCGTAGATGCCGCCGGTTTCAAGCAGTTGGGCGTGGGTACCCTGTTCGACGACGCGGCCTTTGTCGAGCACCACCAGCCGGTCCATCATGGCGATGGTGGAGAGACGGTGCGCAATGGCGATCACGGTCTTGCCCTTCATCAATAGCTGAAGCTGGCCTTGAATGGCGGCTTCGACTTCGGAATCGAGAGCAGATGTGGCTTCGTCCAGCACCAGGATTGGCGCGTTCTTGAGCAGGACGCGGGCGATGGCGATACGCTGGCGCTGACCACCGGACAGCTTGACGCCGCGTTCGCCGACATGGGCGTCGAAGCCCTTGCGGCCCTGCAGGTCGCTGAGGCCCTGAATGAAATCGGTGGCTTCGGCGAGGTCTGCGGCCTCGCGCATCATGGCTTCGGTCGCGTCGGGGCGGCCGTAGATGATGTTGTCGCGCACCGAGCGATGCAGCAGGGAGGTGTCCTGCGTCACGACGCCGATATTGGCGCGCAGGCTATCCTGGGTGACCTTGGCGATGTCGCGCCCATCGATCAGGATATGACCATCGGCGCGGTCGTAGAAGCGCAGTAGCAGGTTGACCAGGGTGGACTTGCCAGCGCCGGAGCGACCGACGAGGCCAATTTTTTCACCGGGTTGGATATGCAGGTTGAGGTTGTCGATGACGCCTGAGGTCTTGCCATAGTGGAACGAGACGTTCTCGAACTTGATGTCGCCCTTGACCTCGCCGATCGGCTCGGCGCCCTTTGCATCGGAGACGACGCGAGAGACCGAGAGCGACGAAATACCGTCGCGGACCGTGCCGATATTTTCGAACAGCGAGGACATTTCCCACATCACCCACTGGCTCATGCCCTGAAAGCGCATAACGAGGCCGAGTGACACGGCAAGCGCGCCGGGGCTCATGATGCCCTGCATCCACAACCAGATGCCGGTGCCGCCAACGGCAGCAAGCAGGAGCGAGTTCGACCACAGCACCAAGACGTTGAGCACCGTAAACAGGCGCATCTGGCGATAGGCGGTGTCGAGGAACTGGTCCATCGCCTCCTTGGCGTATTTCTCCTCGCGATTGGAGTGGCTGAACAGCTTCACCGTGGCAATGTTGGTGTAGCTGTCAACAATCCGCCCGGTCATCAGCGAGCGCGCGTCGGCCTGGGCTTGGGATATCTTGCCCATGCGCGGGATGAAATAGACCATCAGCGACACATAGGCGGCGAGCCAGACGAGGAACGGAATGGCCAGGCGCCAGTCTGCTGCGGCGGCAAGAACTACGGCGCCGGTGAAGTAGACGACGACATAGACCAGCATGTCCAGCAGCTTCATCACCACTTCGCGGACGGCCAGCGAGGTCTGCATCAGCTTGGCGCCGATGCGGCCGGCAAACTCGTCCTGGAAGTAGGTCATGGACTGGCGGATCAGATAGCGATGGCTCATCCACCGGATGCGCTGGGGGAAATTGCTCAGCAACGTCTGGTGCATGGTGAGGGTCGAGATCAGCGCAAAGAGAGGCAACACGAACACGATCATCCCGCCCATCAAGGCAAGCTTCCAGCCGTCGGTCTGGAGGAAGGTCTCGGGATTGGCACCGGCAAGCCAGTTCACCACATCGCCGATGAAGCCGAAGATGACGATTTCGCCGACGGCAACGGCAGCAGCGGCAAAGGCCATCAGCGCCAACCACTTCTTGGCGCCGTGGCTGTAGTGCAGGCAAAAAGCCAGCAAGCCCTTGGGGGGCTCGACCGCATCGCCGGCAGGATAAGGATCGAGACGCCGTTCGAACCAACGCAGCATAATCATTCACCGAGATTGAGCCGGCTCGCGTTACGGACATGTCGCTCAGCCGATCCTCCGAGGGGCAGAAGCGACTGGCCGGTGGTTGCGACCGGAATTTGTACAGCGCACTCGATGCGCCCGCAGTTGGCGCAGAGGAGCACAAGATAAGCCCCCTCCACTATGCCGTCTGAATTGACGTAGAAGAGTAGACCAAAACGGGTACAGGTCCGTTAGGATACACGAAAGCGGCGAGTCTGCTGTTGCGGCCTTGCCACAGTGGATTTCAGACCGACGAATTGACGGATCAGTACATGCGCACCGAAACCGAGCACACCATCTATCTCAAGGACTACACGCCGAGCCCCTATCGGATTGTTTCGGTCGATCTCGACTTCAGGATCTTGACTGAAAATACCCGCGTACGGGCACAGTTGACGGTGGAGCCGCGCGAAGACACCGCGCCGGGCACGCCGCTGGTGCTGGATGGTGACGGGCTGGTGCTTGGCTCGATAGCGATCGACGGCGCGCCGCTAGTGCTGTCGGCCTATGTCGCCAATGACGATGGACTGACGGTGTTCGAGCCGCCGCTGCGCCGGTTTGTGCTGGAGACTGAGGTTACGCTACAGCCCGAAACCAACACCAAGCTGATGGGGCTGTATCGCTCGAGCGGCACCTGGTGCACGCAATGCGAGCCCGAGGGCTTCCGCCGCATCACCTACTTCCTCGACCGGCCGGATAACCTCGCGGTATTCAAGGTGCGGATGACGGCGCCGCTGGCTGTAGCACCGGTGCTGCTGGCCAATGGCAATCTGGTCGACAAGGGCGATGCCGGCGACGGCATGCATTACGCGGTGTGGGAAGACCCCTTCCCCAAGCCGGCCTATCTGTTCGCGCTAGTCGCAGGCGACCTTGGCTCGATTAGCGACAGCTTTACCACCGGTTCGGGCCGCAAGGTCGAGCTGGGGATTTATTGCACGCATGGCAAGGAAGAGCAGTGCCTGTGGGCGATGGACAGCCTGAAGCGCTCGATGGCCTGGGACGAGCGCCGCTTCGGGCTCGAGTATGACCTCGATGTGTTCAACATCGTTGCCGTCAGCGATTTCAACTTCGGCGCGATGGAGAACAAGGGCCTCAATATCTTCAACGACAAGCTGGTGTTCGCCAAGCCGGACACTGCCACCGATGGCGATTATGACGGCATCGAGCGGGTCATTGCGCATGAGTATTTCCACAACTGGACGGGCAATCGGGTCACCTGCCGCGACTGGTTCCAGCTCTGTCTCAAGGAGGGGCTGACGGTCTATCGCGACCAGGAATTCACCTCGGACGAGCGCTCGCGGGCGGTGAAGCGGATCTCCGACGTGGCAACGCTGCGCCGGGCGCAGTTCCCCGAGGATGGAGGCCCGCTGGCGCATCCGCCGCGGCCAGACCAGTATCGCGAGATCAACAACTTCTACACGACCACGGTCTACGAAAAGGGCGCCGAGATTGTCCGCATGCTGGCGACGCTGCTCGGCGAAGCCGGCTTCCGCAAAGGCATGGACCTGTATTTCGAGCGCCATGACGGTCAGGCCACGACAATCGAGGCGTTCCTCGCGGCGTTTGCCGATGCCAATGGCGCCGATCTCGACCAGTTCAAGACCTGGTACCTGCAGGCCGGCACGCCAAAGCTGACGGTCGATGAGCATTACGACGCGGCCCAGCAGACCTATAGGCTGAAGCTGAAGCAAGAGACCCAGCCAACGCCGGGTCAGCCGACCAAGCAGGCGCTGGTGCTGCCGATCAAGTTTGGCCTGCTCGGGCCCAATGGCAGCCCGATGGGCTGGAGCGGGGTCAGCGGCGCCGAGGTGCGCGATGATTTGATCGTGCTGAATAGCGAGACGGCGGAAGTGACCTTTACCGGCATAGCCAACCGGCCGGTGGCGTCGCTGCTGCGCGGTTTCTCGGCGCCGGTGGTGCTGGAAAGCCAGTCGAGCCAGGAGGACCAGTTGTTCCTGGCGCGGCATGACAGTGACCCTTTCAACCGCTGGCAGGCGCTACAGGACGTCGGCATGGCGCTTGCCGTCGCGGCCGTAAGAGGCACGCCGTGGAGCGACGCATCGGTGACTGCGCTGAGCGAGGCCCTGGCCGAAACCCTCGGCAGCGAGACGTTGGACGATGCATATAAGGCGCTGGCGTTGAACATTCCGGACGAGCAGTCGATCGGTCGCGAAATCGGCACCGATATCGACCCGGACAAGATTCACGACGTGCGCAATGCGCTGCTGCACGCGGTGTTCGAGCCGTTGGCGATGCAGTTGCTGGCTACTTACAATGCGCTGGCCAGCACGGCGCCGTATGCACCCGATGCTGTTAGCACCGGGCGGCGCTCGCTGCGAAATCGCATGCTAGGGCTTTTGCTGGCTTCGGATGCTGTTGGGGCAGACATGCTGGCGGCGCAGCAATATGCCAATGCCGGCAACATGACCGACCGCATGGCGGCGCTGGCGAGCTCGGCCTATACCGGCACGCCGCAGGTTGCCAGCATGCTGGCCGACTTCCGCACGCGCTTCGGCGCCGATCCGCTGGTGCTCGACAAGTGGCTGGCGGTGACTGCTGCTGCGCCGCGCGACGGGGTAATCGAGGACATGAAGGCGATCCTCGCCGATCCGAGCTTCCCCAAGACCAATCCAAACCGGCTGCGCTCGCTGGTCGGGACGTTCGCAATGAGCAATCCGACGCAGTTCGCGCGGGCTGACGGCGCCGGCTTCCGTTTCGTCGCGGAGTTCGTGGCCGAGGTGGACAAGATCAACCCGCAGGTCGCCGCCCGCGTGCTGACCGGTTTCCGCATCTGGCCGATGCTGGACAGCACCCGCCGCGACGCAGCCAAGGCGGCGTTGACCGGCCTGCAGGCGACTGCATTGAGCCGCAATGTCGCCGACATCCTGACGCGGATGGTGGCTGGATAGCGCCACCCCAAAGCCTATGCAACCTCGCGCCGGCACTGGATATTTTGCCTTTGCCGGCGCGTTGCTGTTTCGAAACACCGCTGCCTGTGGAAGAATATTTCTTCCCGCCTAAGTGACTCTGCCGACTCGTGAATTTGGGCTGTACCGATTTTGCCCACAGGCAGGGGGATGGACTTCAGAGTCCCCGTGATTCATTATTTGTTAAGGGCAAAGCGACGGGCAAATCACACCCTCTACACATTGGAGACTTGCATGAGGTCGGCGGAGACATCCGGCGCCAGCGTTACCGGATTCGGCGCTGGTCAGGTCAAGGCAGATAGGCATGCAAAGTCCAAGGGGCGGACCGCATCCCGCAACCCATATTTTCAGTTCAGCACCCCCCTCACCCATGCCGTAGCCCTGACGGCGGTGATCGCCGCAACCTTGTTCATCCTGCACGACGCCGTCCGAAGCTTTGAAGATGCAAAGCGCGAGCTGGCCATCATGGGCTCGACGCTGGTGAGGGACATCGTGTCTTTGACCCCGGCCCAGGCCGATAGCGAGCTGGACGCAGCCAATCGCCGATTCATGTCGGTGGGTCGCGCCAGCCTTGTCGCCGCGGAGACCATTCCCGCTGGCCCGATGCTGGCGGCGCTGTATATTCCGGCGCAACCGCATGGCGTGCTGGCGTTGCAAAGCCATCAGGGCAATGTTTGGAACGGCATTTTGCAACGTGGTGGCGTGGCCCTCGTACTGGCCGGCCTTGTGACGCTGCTGGCTGCCCGCAAGCGCCGCGACAACATGCCGGACTCGGCGGAGCGGCACAATTACAGCACGCTAGCTGCGGCCATTCCGCTCGGCGTCGCCTGCTGGACGCGAACCG
>JAQGKG010000395.1 GCA_028290245.1 Devosia sp.
GAGCCGAGTTCGGCGGCGCTGCTGGGCGATAGTATCAAGATCGGGCGGCGCGGTTCGCTGTCGGGCATTATCACCGTCGCCGGGACGCAGGGCCATGTGGCCTATCCCGAGCGGGCGAACAATCCGATGCCGGCTTTGGCGCGGATCGTTTCGGCGCTGGATAGCCAGATCGATACAGGCACCGAGCATTTTCCGGCCAGCAATCTCGAAGTCACCTCGATTGATGTCGGCAACCCGACCGGGAATGTGATCCCGGCTGCCGGTAGCATCAAGTTCAATATCCGCTACAATGACCTTTGGACGCCGGAGACGCTGGCGGATTGGGTGCGCGGGCGGATCGCCACGGTGGATGCCAAGGGCGCCGTGGTCACGTTCGCGGTCACCGGTGCCCCGGCGCGCTCGTTCCTGTCGCCGCTGAGCGACGATGTGGGGATATTGAGCGCCGTCATCAGCGACGTCACTGGCCGCAAGACCGAGTTTTCGACCGGCGGCGGCACTTCGGATGCGCGCTTCATCGCGCAATATGGGCCGGTGGTCGAATGCGGGCTGGTCGGGCCGAGCATGCACAAGGCCGATGAGCATATCGCCGTCGCCGACCTCACCGGGTTGACCGAAATCTATCGCGCCTTCATGGTCCGCTTCTTTGGAGGGGCCGCATGAAAATCTGGACGGCGATCAGTGACGCCCTTGCCGGCTGGATGCTGATCCTGCGCGGCGAGGCGGGCTGGCGCGAGCGGTTTTCGCTGAGCACGCCGGGCTTGCTGGCCGCGCTGGCGATCTATGCCTTCATGACGTTTCTGGCGGTGGCGCTGGCCTCGATGAGCATCGGCATGCCGTCGATTGCCGGCATTCTTGCTGCGATGTGCGTGCTGGCCTTGCCGGTGCTCGCGCTGGTGCTGACGCTGCTCGGCACGCGAAGCCTGCTCAAGAGCGCGGAGCCAATCTATCCGGTGCTGATCCCCGGGGTTTATGCGCTCACGGTGTTCCTCGTCGTTGAAGGCGTGCTGGCGATGATCGGCGGGCCGGTGGTGATGCTGGCGTGGCTGGCGCTGGGCTATCTGCTGTATCGGCTGGTGCGCGCGGCGACGGGTTGGAACATCGGCATTGCAGTCGGATTTGCAGTTTTGACCGTCGTGCTGCTTGTGGCGATGCGCATGGCGCTCTACATGCTGAGCAATCCCGCCTTCTGATTTATCGAGAGAAGCCCCTTGGCCAAACCGACCACGACCTTCCTCGAAGAGCTGAGCGCTGCGACGCGCGGCTGTGTTGCCCTGGTGATGGGCCGTCGCGAGGCGGCTTCGTATTTTGATTTCAGCCAGCGCGGCCTTGTCGGCAGCTTGATCGCCACGCTGCTCGCCGTCGCCATTGCCGGTTTTGGTCCGGTGCTGGTGGGCGTTCCGCTGCCGCCGGGCAGTGCATCGCAGTCGATCATCATCAATGTCGTGCTGTTTCTCGCGCAAGCCGCGACGGCCTTTGTGGCGCTGCGCCAGATGGGGCGGCAGGACGGCTTCGTGCCCTATCTTGTGGCGTCGAACTGGGTCACGCTGGCGTCGTCCATCCTGTTGCTGCTGTCGACCCTGCTGGGCCCGAGCGGCATCATCATCCTGCTGCTGGTGGCGATCCTCGCGATCATGACCTTCATCAATATCGGCCGCTTCATCGTGACGCTGAAGCCGATGCAAATTGCCGTGGTGTTTATCTCGCAGGCCGTCGGCGTGTTCCTGGCACTGGCCGTGGTCGCCGTGCTGCTGGGGCCACCGGCCGTCTAGTAGCTGACGCCGGTCAGATATAGCCCCGCAGAAGGTGCCATGGCGCCGCAGCGGCTGCGATCGCGGGCATCAAGCACGGCGCGGAAATCGGCGGGCGACCACTTGCCGACGCCCACCAGCCGCAATGAGCCGACCATCGAGCGCACCTGATGGTGCAGGAAGCTGCGGGCGCTGGCGGTGATCACGATATGGTCCGGCTCGGCTCGCACCGTGAACTTATCCAACGTCCGCACCGGTGAGTTAGCCTGACACTCGGTTGAGCGGAAGGTGGTGAAGTCATGCGTGCCGAGGATCAGGCTGGCGGCATGGCCCATGGCTTCGGCATCGAGCTTTTTTGAAACGTGCCAGACGTGGTTGCGCTCAAGCACAGGCGGGGCCCGCCGGGTAAGGATCCGATATTCATAGTGGCGGGCCTTGGCCGAGAACCGCGCCTCGAACGTGTCGGGCACGGCTTCGACGGCAAGAACGGCGATGGGGTGCGGGCGCAGGTGAAAGTTAAGCGCCTCACGAACGCGCAGCGGCTCCCACTGCTTGGTCAGGTCGAAATGGGCCACCTGCCCGGTCGCATGCACGCCCGCATCGGTGCGGCCGGCAGTCTGGGTGGTGACAGTTTCGCCGGTCATGGCGAAGATAGCTTCCTCGATTGCCTGCTGCACGCTGGGCCGCTCGGCCTGACGCTGCCAGCCTGAAAAAGGCGTGCCGTCGTATTCGAGGGTGACTTTATAGCGCTGCATTCAGTTGACGCTGGTTGGCAGGGCCCCTGCCCCGCGCAGAAAAGTCGCCGCGTCCATGGCGCCCTTGCCCTCGCGCTGGACCTGGGTGAGGCGCACGGCGCCGGTGCCGCAGGCGACGGTGAGGTTATCGAGCAGCGCGCCGGGCACGCCGACGCCGGTGCCGAGGGTCGAGCGCAGGGCTTTTACCCGAGTGGATTTACCGGCCAGCTCGACTTCGAACCAAGCGCCGGGGAAAGGCGAGAGGCCTCGGATGTGGTTGTGGACGTCTTCGGCAGGACGCGACCAGTCGATGCGGGCTTCGGCCTTTTCGATCTTCTTGGCATAGACCGTGCCGTCCTCAACCTGTGGCGTAAAGGTGAGGCTGCCGCGTTCCAGCGCTGCCAGTGCACGGCCCATCAGGTCGGCGCCGGTGCGCATCATGGTGTCGTGCAATTCGCCGGCGGTCATGTCCGGGCCAATGGCGATGACTTCGCCCACGGCGACGGCGCCGGTATCAAGGCCTTCGTCCATCTGCATCACCATGACGCCGGTCTGGGTGTCGCCGGCCATAATGGCGCGCTGGATTGGGGCTGCGCCACGCCAGCGAGGCAGCAACGATCCGTGCAGGTTGAGGCAGCCAAGTTCAGGCGCATCGAGAATGGGCTTGGGCAGCAGCAGGCCATAGGCGACGACGATGGCGAGTTCGGCGCCATGGCTGGCGAAGATGATCTGTTCGGCCTCGCCCTTGAGCGATTTCGGCGTGTAAACCGGAATGCCGAAGTTCTCGGCCGCCAGATGCACCGGCGACTTGCGCTCTTCCTGGCCGCGGCCGGCAGGCTTGGGCGCCCGGGTATAAACCGCGACGACCTCATGGCCGGAAGAGACAATCTCGGTAAGGGTGGGAACGGAAAAATCCGGCGTGCCCATGAAAATGACGCGCATGGGCACTCCTATCAGGTCAGGTCTTTAGCGAGCGGCCAGCTTGGCTTGTTTGTCGAATTTCTTGATGACGCGGTCGCGCTTGAGGCGGCTGAGGTAGTCGATATAGAGCACGCCATCGAGGTGATCGAGTTCATGCTGGATGCAGACGGCGAGCTTGCCTTCGGCAACCTTCTCCACTTCCTTGCCGTCGAGATCGGTGTAGGTCACCGTGACGTCATTGGGGCGCTCGACTTCGTAATACAGCTCGGGAATGGACAGGCAGCCCTCTTCGGTGACCTGCATCTGCTCGCCGAAATGGGTGATTTCGGGATTGATCATCACCAGCGGCTCGGGCGTTTCGCCTTCGGCAGCCAGGTCCATCACCACGATGCGCTTCATGACGCCGATCTGGGGCGCGGCAAGACCGATGCCGGGGGCGTCATACATAGTGTCGAGCATGTCCTGGGCGAGCGCCTTGATCTCGTCATCGACCTCGATGATGTGATCGGCGACAGCGCGCAGGCGCGCATCGGGAAGGACGAGAATAGGGCGTACAGCCATGGCAAAGGTCCGGCAGAAAAAGGATTTGACCTTCGATATGGTATTTCCGAGCCCGGGGTCAACTCTTGTGGCCTCGCGTATGAGAACATTATGCGAACAGCCGAATCGCAGTAAGGTGTTGCGATGAGTGATGTGCTGTTTTCGATCGCCGATTATCCCGTGACGCTGACCATGGCCTTGATCGGAGGCGTGGTGCTGGTTGCGCTGCTGCTGGTCGTGGTGACCATTGCGGTAATGAGTTCGGGCGCCAGCCGGTCGGCGGAAGCCAGCGGTCACCTGGTCGAGCAATTGCGCGAGGGATTTGGCGCGCAATTGGGCGAGCGCGACCGGCGCATCCAGGAGCTGGATCATCAGGTTCGGGTGGAGCGCCAGCGTGGCAACGACTTGCTGGATACCGAGCGGGCCAAGGCAGAATTGTTGCTGGCGGAAAATGCCGCGCTGAAGGCGCAGATGACTGCCCAAATGGCGCATGCACAGGCGAGCGAGGCGCGGCTGCTGGCCGTTCGGCAGGAGATGACCGACCAGTTCAAGCTGATCGCTGGGGCGGCGCTGAAGGACCAAAGCGAGACTTTCACCAAGCAGAACCGCGAGCAGGTCGACACACTGCTCAAGCCGCTGAACGAGAAGATCGGTGAATTCCATGTCGGCCTGATCAAGGATCGCGCTACCATGGGTGAGCAGATCCGAGCGCTGCTCGAGAGCAATGTGCAGATCACTACCGAGGCCAACAACCTGACGCGGGCGCTGAAGGGCAATTCGCAGACCCAGGGCGCCTGGGGCGAGATGATCCTGTCGACTATCCTCGAACGAAGCGGGCTGCGCGAAGGCGAGCAGTATGTAACGCAGCAGAGTCATACCGGCGCCGATGGGTCGCGACTGCGCACCGATGTCGAAATTCTGATGCCGAACGACGACCGGTTGATCATCGATTCCAAAGTGTCGCTGACCGCCTTCGAGGCCTATACCAATTGCGAGGACGATAGCCGCGCCAGCCACCTCGCCGCTCATATCGTGTCGGTGCGCGGCCATATCCGCACGCTAGGCGAGAAGACCTACCACAAGCATGCGCGCAGTAGCCTCGACTATGTAATGATGTTCGTGCCGATCGAATCCGCGCTGGCGACGGCGATTCAGGCGGATTCCAAGCTGTTCGAATATGGCATGAGCCAGGGCGTGATGCTGACGACGCCGACTACGCTGATGACGGTTTTGCGCACGGTGCGGAACGTCTGGGACATTGAGAAACGCCACCGCAATGCCGACGAAATCGCCGAGCGGGCTGGCGCATTGTTCGAGAAGGTCGCCGGATTTCTGTCCAGCATGGACAAGCTGGAGACGCATATCGAAAAGGCGCGACTGAGCTTCGAGGATGCCAAGGGGCAGCTATCGACCGGTCGAGGCAACGTAGTGCGGCAGGTGGAAATGCTGCGCGACCTCGGCGCCAAGACCAACAAGGTGCTGCCCACAGGCTGGGACAGCGGCGCCGATGAGCCCCCTACCCTACGCATCGTCGGCAAGGATGAGCCGGGCGACCTGGCCTAGATTGCGGTTAGCTCGCTGCGGCTCTTGAGCACTTTATCCCCGTCGTCCTGCTCTATGAGATAAGCGGGTTCCTCGGCGCTCGCTTCACGGGTGACTTCGGTTCCCTTGAGCGTGCGGGTGACTTTTTCGGTGAAGCTCTCGACGATTTTGCCATGGGCGGTGTGAGCGCCCCACTTCCAGCTGACTTTGGTGCCCTTGCGCATGGATTTGGTCATTTTCGCTTCTCCATTGAGACATCGGCTGAACGTTCGCTGGGTCGGTCTGGTTCGCGGGAAAGCAAGTTGATCGACTGGCCGGTGAACCGGGGGAAGGCTGAAGCGTTGGATGCTGCAGTTCACGCAAAGGAGCCAGCCAATGTCAGCCACCAGCAATCTCGACCAGATCATTCCGCAGGATATCGAGCCCGGCGACGCATCCGAAGCTTTCGGTATTGCCGAGCCCTACACGCAAACCGAAATCGAGGACCTTCTCTATGGCGACGAGCAGCCTGCAGGGCAGCGTTTGGCTCGGCTGCGAGAACTCCGCGAGCAGGCGACTGTCCGCGAAAGTGGCGACTGGGGCGACCAGGATTCGCTAAAGACCATGGATGAGCTGGATCGGGCGATCGATGAGCTCAGTGCCATGATAGCCAATGACGAGGATGGCGATGAATACGCCGGGCTAGCCCCAACCTTCGATAATGATCCAAACGACCGGCTTGACGCACTATCGCCCGACGATGACGAGGCGCGCGAAGCTATTGAGGGTGATGATGACGGCGAGGAGCCCGAGCCGCTCGATGAAACTGAGTGGGATGATGGCGATGGGTTCAAGCCCGAGGACGGCGTGCGTTGATCTACATCCTGCACCCTCGGCTGGCCGGGGGTGCGTTATTAGATCTCGGTTCGGGCTTTGAGTGCCTGGCTGAGGGTGCCTTCGTCAAGGTAATCCAGTTCGCCGCCGACGGGGACGCCGTGGGCCAGGCGGGTGACTTTCAGGCCGGATCCGGCGAGGCGGTCGGTGATGTAGTGGGCGGTGGTTTGGCCTTCGACGGTGGCGTTGACGGCTAGCACGATCTCGTTGAAATCCGGTGCGCGGGCGATCAGTGCATCGACGGTTATGTCATCGGGCCCGACGCCGTCGAGGGGTGATAGAACGCCGCCGAGCACGTGGTATTTGGCTTGGCCGACGCCCGCACGTTCGAGCGCCCAAAGGTCCGACACATCTTCGACAACGATCAGCATGCCACTGTCGCGGCGTGGATCGGCACAGATGGTGCAGGGGCTCTTGGTATCGATATTGCCGCAGACCTCGCAGGTGCGGACCACGGCGACGGCGCGGTCGAGAGCCGCCGAAAGAGGCAGCATCAACTGCTCGCGCTTTTTGACCATGTGCAGCACGGCACGCCGAGCCGAACGCGGTCCGAGCCCCGGCAGGCGCGCCAGGAGCTGGATCAGCTGTTCAATCTCGGGTCCGCCGGAAGCCATGCGTCAGGTCTAAAACGGGAACTTCATGCCGGGCGGAATGGGGAGGCCGGCGGTGACTTCGCTCATCTTGCGCTGCATTTCGGCTTCGGACTTGCCCTTGGCATCGGCATGCGCGGCGATGACCAGGTCTTCGAGCACGTCGACATCGTCTTCCTTGAACAGCGACGGATCGATCTTGAGGCCCTTGAGGTCGCCCTTGCCGCTGAGCGACACCACGACCATGCCGCCGCCGGAGCGGCCTTCGACGACCAGCTCGGCAAGCTCGGCCTGCATGGCCTCCATCTTGCCTTTCATCTCGCTGGCGGCCTTCATCATACCCATGATGTCTTTCATTCGTCGTCCTCTTCAGGTGGTGGCAGGGGCGCTTCGGGTTCGGTGAGGGCGGCGTCATCGCGCACCTTCACATTGACAACCTTGGCCCCGGGGAATGTCTCGAGAATGGCTTTGACCAGCGGGTCTTCGTGCGCTGCGGCATGAGCCGCCACGGTGCGCTTCTCGTTCTCCTGCCGGGCGGTCAGGCCTTCGGGCGGCTTGGTCGAAACCATGATCAACCAGCGCTGGCCGGTCCATGCCTGCAGGCGCGCCGAGAGTGTGGCGATAATGCCAGGATCGGCGCCCTCGGTCAGCGCAACCTCGATGCGGCCCTGCTCGAAGGAAATTGGACGCATGGTGCCTTCGAGCGCCAGCTTGACCAGCACGTCGCGTTTGGCACCGGCCAGCGCGATGAGTTCCTTGTAGGAGCCGACCGTGGACATGGCAGGTTGTACGACGGGCTGCGGCTGAGCTGGCTGAATAACGGCCTGCGGCGTTGCCGGCTGGATGGCCACGGCTTCGGTCATCACCGAACGCGGCGCTTCGACGCGCATGGCGGATGCGCTGCCGCCGCCACCGCCGGAGGAACCGCGATTGATTGGCGCGGCGGGCGGCAGGCTGGGCGCCGGCGCAGGCATATTGGCCAGCTTGGCGATCAGATCGTCGGGGCTTGGCAGATCGGCGGCATAGGCTAGGCGGATCAGCGCCATTTCGGCGGCCTGCAGGCCATTGCTGGCGCGCGAGACTTCGTCATAACCCTTGAACAGGATTTGCCAGGCGCGGGTCAGCGCCCGCATCGGCAGCCGGCCGGCCAGTTCGGCGCCGCGCTTGCGCTCGTCGGGGGTCAGCGAGACATCGTCGGCGGCGGCAGGCACGACCTTTATACGAGTCACCAGATGCGTGAAATCGGCTAGGTCGGCCACGAGCGTCTGCGGGTCGGCGCCTATGTCGTAGAGGCTGCGCATGGTCTCGATGGCTTGGCCGATCTGGCCGCCCATCAATTCCTCGAACAGGTCGATGATGCGGGCACGATCGCCGAGGCCGAGCATGGCTTTGACGGCATGGGCGGTAACCGTGCCATTGCCGTGGGCGATGGCCTGATCGAGCAGGGACAGATTATCGCGGGCCGAGCCTTCGCCTGCCCGGACGATCATCGCCAGCGCCTCGGGCTCGAAGCTGATGCCTTCCTGCCCGAGGATGGATTCTAGATAGGTCGACATGATCTCGGGCGTGATGCGGCGCAGGACGAAGCGCATGCAACGGCTGAGAATGGTCACCGGCACCTTGCGAATTTCGGTGGTGGCAAAGATGAACTTCACATAGGGCGGCGGCTCTTCGAGTGTCTTGAGCAGACCGTTGAAGGCCGCAGTCGAGAGCATGTGCACTTCGTCGATGACGTAAACTTTGTACTTGGCCGAGGACGGCGCGTATTTCACCGAGTCGATGATTTCGCGGATGTCGCTGATGCCGGTATTGCTCGCAGCGTCCATCTCGATGACGTCGACGTGGCGGCCTTCGATGATGGCCCGGCAGTGCTCGCCTTCGACGCTCAGGTCTAGTGTCGGGTGCTGGCCGTTGGCGTCTTCATAGTTGAAGGCGCGCGCCAGGATGCGGGCTGTCGTGGTCTTGCCGACGCCGCGGACGCCGGTGAGGATAAAGGCGTGGTGGATGCGGTTTTGCGCGAAGGCATTGCCCAGCGTCTGGACCATCGCATCCTGGCCGACAAGCGTCGTGAAGTCGCGCGGCCGGTATTTGCGGGCGAGAACGAGATAGGGAGAAGTGTCAGCCAAGAAGCCGGCTTTCCTGCCCGTTCAAGGCGGTCCCGATTGAGCGAACAAGTCAGCTTTTTCCACGGGGCGAGGGTGGCAAAGTAGGAGGCTGGCATCGACCCGTGAAGGTCTCGTTGGGGCTGCTTCCTTCCGGACCTGACCCGGTTGGCGAGGAACACGTCCGCGCCAACCTCCCGAGGCGCTATATGCGAACAAATGACCATAAAGGCAAGAGCCGGACACCCCGATTTGAAGCCGTCTGCCCTTTCGCTGCGACCGATTGATCCTTAACTCGGCTCTGCGAGCATTATTAAGAATCAAGGAGAAGCCGGAACATGGCCAAACGTCGTCCTACATCGCTGCGTACCTCGAAGCAGGACGTGGCTGCCACCAAGCGGGCCCCGTCTACGCCGCAGACGGAGTCGCCGGCTTTTCGGTTGGCGTTTGCCGACGATGACTTCCTTACTTCGGAGGAAACGCGGGGGATACGGTTTCAGCTTGAGTATATGAAGCCGGAGTTCCGGCTGCGCGAGCGTGGCATCAATTCGACGGTGGTGCTGTTTGGCGGGGCGCGCATTCCGGCGCCGGGCAAGCCGGCATGGGCCGCCAAGAACGAGATGCAGAAGGCAAATCTCGAGGCGGCGTCGAAATATTACGACGAAGCGCGGCGCTTTGCGCAACTGGTCTCGGCGACGTCGAAGGCGCTGGATTTCAAGGAATTTGTAGTGACGACCGGTGGCGGGCCAGGGGTGATGGAGGCTGGCAACCGTGGCGCGGCCGATGTCGGCGCACCGTCGATCGGGCTCAATATCGTGCTGCCGCATGAGCAGGCGCCCAATATCTATGTGACGCCGGAGTTGAGCTTCAACTTCCACTATTTCGCGACGCGGAAAATCCACTTCCTGATCCGGGCCAAGGCAGTCGCAGTGTTTCCCGGTGGCTTCGGCACGCTGGACGAGTTTTTCGAGACGCTGACGCTGATCCAGACCGGGCGGATGGACCCGATCCCGCTGATCCTGTTCGGCAAGGAATTCTGGGGCAAGGTGATCAACTTCGAGGCGCTGGCCGAAGCCGGCACTATCGCGCCGGACGATACCAAGCTGTTCCACTTCGTCGATACGGCCGAAGAGGGCTGGGAGGTGGTGCGGAAGTTCTATGACCTGCCGGTAGTGGACGAGGTGTTGCGGGGGGATTGATCCCCCGCATGCCTACTTGTGCTCTGCCGCCGGATAGACGCCCAAAATCTTGAAGTGGTCGGTGAAGAAGCCGAGTTCTTCGAAGGCGTGGATAACGCCAGGGTCGGAGGGGTGGCCTTCGATATCGGCGTAAAATTGAGTGGCGGTGAAGGCGCCGCCGACCATGTAGCTTTCGAGCTTGGTCATGTTGACGCCGTTAGTGGCGAAGCCGCCCATGGCCTTATAGAGCGCGGCCGGGACGTTGCGGACGCGGAAGACGAAGGTGGTCTTTATCTTTCCAACGTTCGCAGGAGCTTCTTGGGGCGTCGGCGACAGGACGAGGAAGCGCGTGGTATTGTGCGCTGCGTCCTCGATATTGGATGCCAACACGTCGAGGCCATAAATCTCGCCAGCGAAGCGCGATGCGATGGCGGCGACGGATTTATCGCCCTTTTCGGCGACTTCGCGAGCCGAGCCGGCGGTATCGACTGCATTGATGGTGCGGTAGCCGTTGTGGGCGATGAACTTGCGGCATTGGCCGAGGGCCACCGACAGCGACTGCACCGCCTTGATATCGGCCAACGTGGCGCCGGGCACGCCGAGAAGGGTCATCTCGACGCGAAGATAGGTCTCGCCGATAATGTGCAGGCCGCTTTCAGGCAGCAGGTGATGGATATCAGTGATGCGGCCATAGAGCGAGTTCTCGACCGGCACGACGGCAAAGTCGGCCTTGCCGGACTGCACGGCGTTGATGGTCTCCTCGAAGGTGACGCAACCAATCGCTTGTTCACCGGGGAACACGTTGTTCGAGGCGGCATGGCTGAAAGCGCCGGGCTCGCCCTGGAAAGCGATCTTCTTGGTCATCGGGAGTGTCCGTATCTGAAAGGCGAGAGGCTTTTGAACCCGGGGGCTGGCGGAGTCAATTGAAGCGCGGTGCAGCCTGCAACCAACTGCCGTGGTGGGCAATTGTCGCAGTCAGGGTTTGACCTGTTGCGCGCGTCGGACCTTGCGACTATCTTCCGCGCGCGTTCGGACCCCTCCGTTGAGCAGATATCCCTTTGGGGCTATCGAAAGTTGGGCGGGTTCGCGTATCGTCCACGGGGATGGGCTGGCAGGAAGACCAAATGGATTCGTTTGAGCTAAACAAGATCATGGGCGCCGTGCTCGGCACGCTGCTGTTCGTCATGGGCGCCGGCTTTGTCGCTGAAGCCATCTATCATCCCATCGAAGGCCGCGGCCCGGGCTATGCCCTGCCGGAGCCAGAACCGGTTGCCGACGGCGAAGCCATTGCAGCAGCTCCCGAGGTGCCGATCGGCGTGCTGCTGGCCAGTGCAAGCGCCGAACGCGGCCAGGCGGCGGTCCGCAAGTGTCAGTCGTGCCACAATTTTGGCGAAGGCGAGCCCAGCAAGCAGGGTCCGCATCTTTATGGCGTGGTCGGCCGTCCGGAAGGCTCGATCGAGGATTTCGCCTACTCCGAGGGAATGCTGGCGCATAACGCTGCGGGCGATGTCTGGAGCTATGACAATCTCAACCTGTTCCTGACTAAGCCGAGCGCTTATGTGCCCGGCACCAAGATGAACTTTGCCGGTATCCGGACCGCTGAAGAACGCGCTGACATCCTTGCGTATCTGCAGACGCTGTCGGCTGATCCAGTGCCGTTCCCGGCTGCTGATGTTGCGGCTCCTGCGCCTGTCGAGGGTGCCGATCCGGCAGCCCCTGCAGCGGCAGCTGCCGGCACGCAGCAGCCTGATGCGACCGCACCGACCGACCCGGCAGCGGCCAGCCCCGACAATGCAGCCGAACCCGCAGCGCCGGTTGAAGTCAACGATGCCCAAACCACGACGCAGAGCGAAACGCCAGTCGTTGGAACACCGACAGGCAGCGGTGCTGCAGTTCCTACCGGCGGCGTCACGCCGACCGCTCCTGCTGCGACGGAGCCCCCAGAGGCTGCGCCAGCGGCTGCCGGATCGACCGCTCAGTAGGTTATGTGGATTGATGATTGAATTCAGCCGCGCCCTTCAAACGGCGCGGCTTTTCTTTTGAGGGATTACGCCATGCTGCTGCTGCACCTGTCTGACGTCGATGAAGCGAGCTGGGCGGCCAAGCTCAAGGTGGAACTGGCTCCCTACCCTGTGGTGCGGCGTGGCGATGACTATGACCCGGCGGAAGTGCGCTATATTTTGGTTTGGAAGCCCAAGCCGGAGGCGTTCGACGGGTTGACGGGGCTGCAGGCTATCCTGTCGCTGGGCGCGGGCGTCGATGCGCTGCTCAAGCATCCCAAGTTGCCCGATGCGCCGATCGTACGCTTCGTGGATCAGGATTTGAGCCAGCGGATGAGCGATTATGTTGTGGCGCATGTGACCATGCATCATCGGCTGTATTCGCGGTTTCGGGCTGATCAAAAGGCCCGGCGTTGGAGCCAGCTATATCCGCCGGCCGCGTCGGAGACCACGGTCGGGATTATGGGAATGGGCGTGCTGGGGCAGGACGCGGTGAGCCGGCTGAAGCCGCTGGGGTATGCGCTGCGCAGTTGGAGCCGGACGCCGAAGGAGATCGGCGGTGTCGAGGGGTTTTCCGGGCAAGAGCAGTTCGACGCGTTTCTGGGCGGCACTGATATTTTGGTGAACCTGTTGCCGCTAACGCCGGAGACGACGGGCATTTTGAACTACCAGACGTTTGGCAAGTTGCGGCGCGGTGGACTAGACGGCGGGCCGGTTATCGTTAATGCCGCGCGGGGCGGGCATCAGCGC
>JAQGKG010000398.1 GCA_028290245.1 Devosia sp.
CGGCTGCCAGTACAAAGGGACGCCGACCGATAGCCCGCAACTGGTTGGCTATGCGACGATGGACGGCGAGATCAATCTCGTCGAACTGCCGCCAGGTACGCTGGCGGACCTGCGCAATTATGTGGGGTCGGTCGCAGTGTCGGCAGATGGAAATACCGTCGCCGTTTCATCTCCCGAGGGTGATCTGCTGGTGGCGATCGACGCCGAAGGGAAGCGGCCGGTGCTGGTGGAGACTTTACGCAATGGCTGCGGGCTGGCGGCGGATGGCAATGGCTTTGTCGCAACCAGCGGCGAGGGCGCAATGATCGGCATTGCCGGGGCCGAGCGCGAAGTTCAGAAGTTCGACTTTCTGTTCGACAATCACATGCTGCGCGTCTAGGGGGGCTCAGCCGCGGTCGATGGAGCGGTAGAGGCCGAGCATGGTTTGGCGGGCGCTTGCCAGCCATTGGCTGAAGATCTCGATGGTGGTCGGGGGATCGCGGTAGTTGCGCATCATGTGCTCGGCGATGTGGTATGCCTCGCGGATGATGAGGCGCTCATCGAGTTTCAGGCCTATCGATGGAACCCGCATTGCTGCCTCCCGCGAATGGTTTATGAAACCTTAACGCGGAGCTGGGCAAAGAGTCCGGGACGACCTGAAATTATGGTTTATTGGGCAGGGGCGGGGCCGGAGCTTTCGCGGAGGACGAGTTCGACGGGCCAGAGTTCGTGGACGTCTTCGATGTTTTTGCCGGCGAGGATTTGCAGGATGAGTTCGGCGACGCGGGTGCCGGCTTGGCGGATCGAGGAGCGGGTGGTGGACATGGATGGGAACATGTTGTCGGCGTTGAGGTAGGGGAAGACGTCGTCATGCGCGATCATCGAGACTTCCTTGCCCAGCGTCAGTTCGGCCTGGCGGATGGCGCGGAAGACGCCGAGAGCGGTCATCATCGAGCCGGCGATGAAGGCGGTGGGGCGGGGGCGCAGTTCGAGCATGGACTGGGCGAGCCGGAACGCCACTTCGTCGGTAAAGACGGCATTACCCATCAGGGCCGGATCGAACGGTACGCCGCGCGCTGATAGCGCCGCGAGATAGCCGATTTCCCGGTGCTCGGCGAAGGTGCGGCCTTTGATGCCGTTGAGCAGGGCAATGCGACGGTGGCCGAGATCGAGCAGGTGACTGGTGGCGCGCTCGACGGCGCCGGTGTTGTCGATATCGAGCCAAGCGACGGTCTCGCCGATATTGGTGCGGCCGTGCAGCACGAAGGGAATGCCGAGATCCTTGAGCAGCCTGACGCGTTCGTCGACGATCTTGGGCGAGTGCAGCACCATGGCGTCAACCTTTTGGCTGGCGGCAATGCGGCGGTAGGCGGCGACTTCGTCGGCGTAGGAATCAACGGTGGTGACGAGGATGTCGATTTCCTCGGTGGCCATGCGGCCTCCCATGCCGGCCAGGAACTCGCTCATGTGGGGGCCCAGTTCCTCGGCGCCGCGCAGTACGAGGCCGATGGCACCGGAGCGGCCGGTGGCGAGGCGCAGGGCACTGGCATTGGGGCGATAACCCAGGCGCGCCGCGGTTTCGGCGACGCGCAGGCGGGTGACCTCATTGACCTCAGGATAGCCATTGAGTGCCCGGCTAACAGTGGTTTGCGACAGGCCGAGGTGTTCGGCCAGATCTTTCAGTCTCATCGCTGCCAACTGGCCCCAGGCACGGCATGACCAGCGCTTATGGACAGCGCGCTAAAAAAGCGGCGCGAAGCCCGGTCAGGCTTGACTTAGGGCATGCAGGCCGCCTTGAACAGCGGTTCCTGCCTCCTCCTCCGCGGATCATTCAAAGCGATTTCAAATTTCGATGCAAGGCCCGAAATCCGTCGCCGTTTTTTGAGGTGCGTACATCAACTCGAACGGGCGGGTGTTTGTGCGAATTCGAGCTGACAATATTGTAACCTACTGATGTCGTTGAAATATTTGTAAGCCGCCAACGGAATTCCTAACAAGACGTTCACGAGGTGCTTGACAGAAATTCCCGGCTCTGGTTCTTTTTCATTCAAAGCGCTTTGGAAATCAGGCGGAACAGCCGCCGAAACGGAGCGCTTTGTAGGGAGGGGATATGTCCGAGGCTGGCGCCAAAGCGCCGGCGGGACGTGTGTGCCTCCCTGACGATTGGATCATTCGGGAGGAAATCTAATGAAAATCAACAAGTTGCTCGTCGGCCTTTTGACGAGCGTGACTTTGGTAGCGAGCGTGGCCCAGGCCGCTGAGCTGTCGATGGTGTCGGGCGATACGGGCAATGGCCTCGAATTCCTGCGCACCCAGCTCGACAAGTTCGAAGCGGATACCGGCAACACGGTAACCATCGTGCCGATGCCCTCGTCCACGTCCGACCAGTTCGGCCAGTACAAGCTGTGGCTTGCTGCCGGCAATGCGGACATCGACGTGTACCAGACCGACGTGATCTGGGCTCCCCAGCTCGCCGACCAGTTCCTCGACCTTACCGATGCGGCCAAGGACGTCGTCAGCCAGCATTTCCCATCGATCATCGAGTCGCAGACCGTGGACGGCAAGCTCGTTGCCTTGCCGGCTTTCACCGATGCGCCGGCCCTGTTCTATCGCAAGGACCTGCTCGAGAAGTACAGCAAGCCCGTTCCAACCACGTGGGACGAAATGGCTGCTACTGCCAAGGAAATCCAGGACGCTGAACGTGCTGCCGGCAACGCCGAAATGTACGGCTTCGTGTTCCAGGGCAATGCCTATGAAGGCCTGACCTGCAACGCCCTCGAGTGGGTAAAGTCTAATGGCGGCGGTCAGATCGTCGAGGCCGATGGCACGATTTCGATCAACAACCCGCAGGCAGCCGCAGCCATCGATCGTGCAGCAGCCTGGATCGGCACCATCGCTCCTGAAGGCAACCTTGCCTATCAGGAAGAAGAAAGCCGTGGCGTCTGGCAGCTCGGAAATTCGGTGTTCATGCGCAACTGGCCGTATGCCTACGCGCTGAGCGCTGGCGATGACTCGGCCGTAAAGGGCAAGTTCGAGGTGGCTCCGCTCCCAGGCGGTGACGGCGAAGGTTCGGGCTCTGCAGCGACGCTGGGCGGCTGGAACGTCGCCGTTTCCAAGTACTCGTCTGACCCGGAAGAAGCGATCAAGCTAGCGCTCTACCTGAGCTCGACTGAGGTGCAGAAGGAACGCTCGATCAACCAGTCGAACCTGCCCACCATCGAAGCGCTGTATGACGACGCCGACGTGCTGAAGGCTTCGCCCTTCATGGCAAACTGGAAGGAAATCTTCCAGAACGCGGTGCCGCGTCCGTCCGCTCCGACCAAGATCAAGTACAACGAGGTTTCCTCGCTGTTCTGGAGCGCCGTGCATAGCACTCTGTCTGGCAATGGCACTGCTGCCGAGAACCTCGAAGGTCTCGAAGCCGACCTGACCGACCTCAAGGGCGACGCCTGGTAAGTCCTCCCAGCGCCCAATGCCAGGCGGACGATCGGAGTTTTCCGGTCGCCCGCCCGGCGTATCGACCACAGGAAACGGGAGGCGGCTAAGATGGCCACGGATGTGATGGCGGAGCCGGTCGTTCAAACTGGCGTGAAGATCAAGTCTGAACTGATGCAGCAGCGCGTTCGCGCAGCGCAGTTGTTCCTCTTGCCTATGCTTTTGGCCCTTGCCGTAGTGGCCGGTTGGCCGCTGCTGCGGTCGATCTATTTTTCCTTTACCGATGCCTCGCTGAACAATATCGACGGCGCCGAATGGATCGGTTTCGGCAACTACTTGCGCGTGCAGACGCTCGACAGCGGTGCAGTTCGCTATCGCGGCCTCCTCGTTGATCCAGCCTGGTGGAATGCCGTGTGGAACACGCTGCGCTTTGCCGTCCTATCGGTGAGCCTCGAGGCCGTGCTTGGCATGCTGGTGGCCCTGGTGCTGAACGCCGAATTCAGGGGCCGCGGCATCGTGCGCGCGGCCATCCTGATCCCATGGGCCATTCCCACTATCGTTTCCGCCAAGATGTGGAGCTGGATGCTGAACGACCAGTTCGGCATTCTCAATGACCTGGGCATGCGGCTAGGATTGCTGAGCCAGAAGGTCGCCTGGACGGCGACCGCTGAAACAGCGATGACCGCCGTGCTGATCGTCGATATCTGGAAGACCACGCCCTTCATGGCGCTGCTGATCCTTGCGGGTCTTCAGATGGTGCCCAAAGACATCTATGAGGCCGCCGAAATTGACGGCGTGCATCCGGTCAAGCAGTTCTTCAAGATCACGCTGCCGCTGGTGAGGCCCGCCCTCATGGTAGCGATTATTTTCCGCCTGCTCGATGCGCTGCGTATTTTCGACCTGATTTATGTGCTGACGCCGAACAGCTCGGCCACCAAGACTATGTCGGTGCTGGCGCGGGAGAATCTCTTCGATTTCGACAAGTTCGCCTATGGATCGGCAATGTCGACCTTGCTGTTCCTGATCATCGCCTTGCTGACCATCCTCTATATCTGGTTGGGCAAAGTTCGGTTCGACGGGGGAGACCGCTGATGGGAGCGACATTCGATCTCTGGAAACTCATCAAGACCGTGCTGTTCTATACGGCCGTTGTGTTCATCGTCGTGGTTTCGGTATTTCCGTTCTACTACGCGATCCTGACCAGCTTCAAACAGGGTACGGATATTTTCCGTATCAGCTACTGGCCGACCTCGTTCAGCCTCGAGAACTACCAGGCCGTGTTCAGCCAGGGCAGTTTCCCGCGCAACCTGCTGAATTCCGTATTCGTGGCTTCCGTCACCGTTATTCTGGCGCTGTTCCTGGCGGTGACGGCAGCATTTGCCCTCAGCCGTGTGCGCTTCCGTGGCCGCGGTTTCCTGCTGATGGTGATCCTGGCGGTCTCGATGTTCCCGCAAATCGCAGTGCTGTCCGGCCTGTTCGAGCTGATCCGCGCGCTGGGCATCTACAACACGCCTTGGGCGCTGATCTTTAGCTACACCATCTTCACCCTGCCGTTCACCGTGTGGGTGCTGACCACCTTCATGCGTGACCTGCCGATCGAGATCGAGGAAGCAGCCATCGTCGATGGCGCGACGCCTTGGGTGATCATCACCCGCGTGTTCATGCCGCTAATGTGGCCCGCGCTGGTGACCACAGGGCTACTGGCCTTCATCGGTGCGTGGAACGAGTTCCTGTTCGCGCTGACCTTCACCTCATCGAACGACACTCGGACGGTGCCGGTGGCCATCGCGCTGCTGTCGGGCGGATCGCAGTACGAAGTTCCATGGGGCATCATCATGGCTGCGTCGGTGATCGTCACCGTACCGCTGGTCATCTTGGTGCTGATTTTCCAGCGTAAAATTGTCAGCGGGCTCACCGCCGGCGGCGTCAAAGGTTAGGGAGAAAAACAATGGCAAGCATCGAGCTTCGCAATATCCGCAAGGCCTTTGGCGTGGTCGAAGTTATCAAGGGCGTAGACCTTACCGTCCGCAAGGGCGAGTTCATGGTGTTCGTCGGCCCGTCGGGTTGTGGCAAGTCGACCTTGCTGCGCCTGATTTCAGGGCTTGAGGACATCACGTCGGGCGAAATGCTGTTCGACGGCAAGGTGGTCAATTCGCTGGCGCCGTCCAAGCGCGGCATTGCCATGGTGTTCCAGTCCTATGCGCTTTACCCGCATATGACAGTTTACGAAAACATGGCATTCGGGCTGACGCTCGAAAAAGGTCACGACAAGGAAGAGATCCGCCAGCGTGTCGAGAAGGCGGCCGACATGCTGCAGATCCGGCAGTATCTTGATCGCCTGCCCAAGCAGCTTTCGGGCGGCCAGCGTCAGCGCGTGGCCATCGGCCGCGCCATTACGCGCGACCCTAAGGTGTTCCTGTTCGACGAGCCGCTGTCCAATCTCGACGCGGCGCTGCGGGTGGCAACCCGCATCGAAATCGCCAAGCTGCATGAGAGCATGGACAACGTGACCATGGTCTATGTCACCCACGACCAAGTGGAGGCCATGACTCTTGCCGACCGCATTTGCGTGTTGCGCGATGGGTTGGTGGAGCAGGTCGGCACGCCGATGGAACTGTATGAGACGCCAAACTCGGTGTTCGTTGCAGGCTTTATCGGTTCGCCGAAAATGAACTTCATCTCTGGCGACAAGGCCAAGCCGTTCAACGCGGAAACGGTTGGCATTCGTGGCGAGCACATTAACATCGTGCCATCGGGTGGCACGTGGAGCGGCACGGTGATCCATACGGAAAACCTTGGCGCCGATAGTTACGTTTATCTCGAAATGGGGACGGAAGAGCCGGTAGTTGTTCGCCTCGAAGGAGCCAATAGCTACCGGAGCGGCGATACGGTCCACATCTCGCCAATGGACGGCAAGGTTCATCGCTTCGACGGGGCTGGCAAGCCGATCCTGTAGGGATCAAAGTTTTAGTGACGGCCATACGGTCGTCACGATATCAGCCACAGCATCATTCCCGCGAAAATGGGTATCTCTCCTGCAAAAAGGAGGGATGTCCGCTTTTGCGGGAATAGCGCAGAAAACCGCAGAATGGCTGGTGCCTCCCGACCGAGCCAATCAAACCAGGAGACTAAAATGGCTATCCGTACGCTTGTGTGGGGCGAGAACGTCCACGAGCAGAAGAACAAGGTCGTGGCGGAGAACTATCCCAACGGCATGCACAACCAGATCGCCAAGCTGCTGTCGGAAGACAGCAATCTGTCGATCAAGACCACGACGCTGCAGGAGCCTGAGCATGGCTTGACCGATGCGGTGCTGGCCGGGACCGACGTGCTGCTGTGGTGGGGCCATGCAGCGCATGACAAGGTCGATGACGTGGTCGTCAAGCGCGTCATGGAACATGTGTGGCAGGGCATGGGCCTGATTGTGCTGCATTCGGGTCATCACTCCAAGGTCTTCAAGGGGTTGATGGGCGCGCCAGCAAACCTTAATTGGCGGGAAGCCGGTGAGCGCGAACGGCTGTGGGTAGTTAATCCCGGTCATCCGATCGCCAAGGGCCTGCCGCCGTATTTCGAGCTGGAATACGAGGAAATGTATGGCGAGCCCTTCAGCGTTCCGGAGCCGCTGGAAACGGTGTTCGTCTCGTGGTTCCAGGGCGGCGAAGTGTTCCGGAGCGGCCTGACCTATCGCCGTGGCGCGGGCAATATTTTCTACTTCCGCCCTGGCCACGAAACCTATCCGACCTATCACGACGCCAATGTCGGCCAGGTGCTGCGCAATGCGGTGAACTGGGCCTATGACGGCACGCGCCATGCGCATTTGATGAAGGCGCCGAATACGCCGGTCGGCGAAGCGATCGAAAAGATCGAGGAGCGCGGCGCCAAGCTGAGCTCGGCCGATCACGCTGGTGAAGTTAAAGAATAAGCGCACGGCGCTTTTGACGAGACCTCGTGGTGGGGCTGTCGAGCCACGAGGTCGCGATCCCAGACCAACAAGCCGCGCCTTCGTCCTTCGACATGCTCGGGACGAGAGCTGCTCCATAGCCGGAGTTGGCTGAACTACGCGCGGTGGATACCGCTTAGGAAACAACGAACATGCGGATCCTCATTTTGGGAACCGGCGGCATGGCCAATCAGCATGCCAAGCATTTTGCAGCCATCGAGGGGGTCACGCTGGCGGGCGGCGTCGACGTCGATCCGGCGCGGGTGGAAGCGTTTTGTACCACGCATAATATCGAGCGCGGTTTTGGCTCCCTGGACGCAGCGCTCGCCTGGGGTGAATTCGACGCGGTGGCGAACGTGACGCCAGACAGCGTGCATCATCCGACGACGATGGCCGCGCTGAAGGCTGGCAAGCACGTGTTCTGCGAAAAGCCGCTGGCGACCGACCACGCCAAGGCCATGGAAATGACCGAGACTGCGGAAGCGGCTGGGCTGATCAACATGGTCAACCTGACCTATCGCAATGTCAGCCAGTTGCAGAAGATGCGCCAAATCGTGCAGTCGGGTGCAGTGGGCAAGGTCAAGCATTTCGAGGCGAGCTACCTGCAGAGCTGGCTAGTCAGCAAGGCCTGGGGCGATTGGCGCACCGAGTCGCAATGGCTGTGGCGGCTGAGCAAGAAGCACGGCTCGAACGGCGAGCACGGCGATATCGGCGTGCACATAC
>JAQGKG010000412.1 GCA_028290245.1 Devosia sp.
CGGCCGGTCCTGTGCCCAGGTCTCTAATGCAAAATCGGTGAAAGGGACGTCGGTCAGATTGGCACGGATGTTTAGCGTGTTCTGCCAGTTCGCATTCATGCCGATCGCAGCCGCGTACCAGATCACCACGATCGCCAGCAGCACGGTGAGAATGGGAAGGACGCGGTTCAAATGTGATCCTCGTCATAGCTATGCCCGGCCCGCAGTCCGTCACGCACGCGCGCGGCAATCGCCAGAAACTCCGGTGTTTCGCGGCTATCCAGCGGTCGTTCGCGTGGCAGGTTGCTTTTGATGATGTCGGTGACGCGGCCGGGACGCGGCGACATCACCACGATCTTGGTCGACAGGAACACCGCCTCGGGAATCGAATGGGTGACAAAGCAGATGGTCTTTTTCGTGCGATCCCACAGCTTGAGCAGTTCGGAATTGAGATGGTCACGCACGATTTCGTCGAGCGCGCCGAACGGTTCGTCCATCAGCAGCAGGTCGGCGTCAAAGGCCAGCGCGCGCGCAATCGAGGCGCGCTGCTGCATGCCGCCCGATAGCTGCCACGGATATTTCTGCTCGAAGCCGCTGAGGTTCACCAGTTCCATGGTGCGCTTGACGCGCTCGGCCTGTTGGCTTTTCGAGTGACCCATGATTTCGAGCGGCAGCGCGATGTTTTTCTCGATGGTCCGCCATGGATAAAGCGCCGGCGCCTGGAACACATAGCCATAGGCTCGGTCCTTGCGCGCGTTCTCGGGGCTCTGGCCATTGATGGTCAGCGTGCCCGAGGTCGGCTGTTCCAAATCGGCGATGGTGCGCAAAAACGTCGTCTTGCCACAGCCCGACGGCCCGATGAACGACACGAACTCGCCCTTGTCGATGGTCAGGTTGACGTCGCTGAGTGCGACTACGTCGCCGTCATTGGTCTTGAAAGTCAGGCCGAGGTTCTGGGCGGAAACGACAGCGGTCATAGACTAATCTTTCGATATCTGATCGTCGTAGACTTGGATGCCGCGGTCGCTCAAAAGCTTGTTGATTTTGAACTCAATAGCGTGGAGCAGGTAGACAATCGCTCCGACCCCGATGGCAACGTAAGCAGCTGCCAAGTTCGCCTGTGATGCAGCGACGCTCACCCCAAGCGCCACCACAAGACCAATCCATAACCTCGTCTTCAAAACATCACCCCCCGCAAACTCATCAAACTCCCGAAGCCGGGATGCCCGACCGTTCCACCTTGCGCGGCGCGACGATGTCTTTCCACTGGCTAAGCGCCCGGTTCACAGGGTTCTTTGCCTCGCGGCCAACGAACTTGCCATGGCCCGGCTCGGCATCGACCGAATTTTCGGTGACCGAAACCTTGCCGCGGCTCAACACGAAGCGCGGCAGACCGGTGACCTCGAAGCCTTCGAACACGTTATAGTCGATGACCGACTGCTGGCCCTTGGCCGAAATGGTCTTCTTGCGCGTCGGATCCCAGACGATCAGATCGGCATCGGCGCCAACCAGCACGGCGCCCTTTTTGGGGTAGAGCCCAAGGATTTTGGCGATATTGGTCGAGGTGACGGCGACGAATTCGTTCATCGTCAACCGGCCGGTATTGACGCCGGCGGTCCATAGCACGGGCAGGCGATCTTCCAGCCCGCCAGTACCATTCGGAATCTTGGAGAAATTGCCGATGCCATTGCGCTTCTGCGCGGTGGTGAAGGCGCAATGATCGGTGGCGACGCAGGATAGCGAGCCCGACTGCAGGCCCGCCCACAGCGAATCCTGATGCTGCTTGTTGCGGAACGGCGGCGACATGACGCGACGGGCCGCATGGTCCCAGTCGGCGTTGAAATATTCGCTCTCGTCCAGCGTCAGGTGCTGCACCAACGGCTCGCCATAAACCCGCATGCCTTTCTGGCGCGCCCGACGGATGGCTTCATGCGCCTGCTCGGAGGAGACGTGGACGACATAGAGCGGCACGCCGGCCATGTCGGCGATCATGATGGCGCGATTGGTCGCCTCGCCTTCGACTTCCGGCGGACGAGAATAGGCGTGCCCCTCTGGGCCGTTATTGCCCTCGGCTAGCAGCTTTGCCGTCATCGCCGCGACGATATCGCCGTTTTCGGCATGTACCAGCGGCAGCGCGCCGAGGTCGGCACAGCGCGAAAACGACGAGAACATCTCATCGTCGTTGACCATCAGGGAACCCTTGTAGGCCATGAAATGCTTGAAGCTGGTAATGCCGCGATCGACCACCTCGGCCATTTCGCGCCACACCTGCTCGCTCCACCAAGTGATCGCCATATGAAAGCTATAATCGGCCGAGGCCTTGCCGGTCTTGTTATCCCACATCTGCAGCGCCTCGAGCAGGCTCTGGTTCGGGTTGGGCAGGCAGAAATCCACCACCATGGTAGTGCCGCCGGCTAGACCTGCACGGGTGCCACTTTCGAAGTCATCGGCCGAGTAAGTGCCCATGAACGGCATTTCGAGATGGGTATGCGGATCGATGCCGCCCGGCATGATGTAGCAGCCCGTCGCGTCGAGCACGTCGTCACCACTGAGGTTCGGCCCGATCTCGACGATGACATCGCCCTCGATCTTGACGTCTGCCTTGTAGGTGAGATCGGCTGTAACGATCGTGCCGTTCTTGATGACAGTGCTGCCCATTTTTTGTTCGCTCCCTTAGTCAATTCACGCAATTATCAAGCTTGGCCGCCTGTCCTGCCGACCGCCTTGCATGCATTGCAAGTTCGGTGCCAGTTGCGGCGCGTCGAACCCCCTCAGGTGACGCGCCAGCGACTTGTTCGTTCAGCCCATCATTCGCCGACGATCTCCGCCGTCTCGACCACGGCGTGGAACAGCACGTCGGCCCCTGCGGCTGCCCACTCGCGCGAAATTTCCTCGGCTTCGTTATGCGACAGCCCGCCAACACAGGGGCACATGATCATGGTGCTAGGTGCGATGCGGTTGGTCCAGCAGGCGTCGTGGCCAGCGCCGGAGATGATGTCCATGTGGCTGTAGCCGAGCTTTTCGGCGGCGGAGCGCACGCGCGACACCAGCGTTGGATCGAAGGTCACCGGATCGAAATGGCCAACGGCTTCCATGGCGTAACCGACGCCGAGCTCGGTGCAGATCGCCTGGGCTTTGGCTTCGATCTGCTCGCGCATCGAGGTTAGTTTATCCAGACTCGGCGAGCGAATATCGACGGTGAACACCACCGTCCCCGGCAGCACGTTGCGGGAATTTGGCGAGAATTTCATCTGCCCGACGCCACCGACAGTGCCCGGCTGGTGCGCCATGGCGATCTCCTGCACGGCTTCGATAATGCGGGCGGTGGCGAGGCCGGCGTTGACCCGCATCAGCATTGGCGTCGAGCCGGTATGGGCTTCACGGCCCGTCAGGGTAAATTCGAGCCACCACAGGCCCTGACCGTGGGTGACGACGCCGATCTGCTTGTTTTCCGCTTCGAGGATCGGGCCCTGCTCGATGTGATACTCGAAATAGGCATGCATCTTGCGCGCGCCGACGACTTCCTCGCCGCGCCAGCCGATGCGGGCCAACTCGTCGCCATAGGTCAACCCCGCCGGGTCCTTGCGCGAATAGGCGTAGTCCTGGGTGTGAATGCCGGCGAAGACGCCTGAGGCCAGCATGGCCGGTGCAAAGCGCGCACCCTCTTCATTGGCCCAGTTGGTGACGACGATCGGGTGCCTGGTCTTGATCCCGAGGTCGTTCATCGAGCGCACCACTTCGAGCGCCGCCAGCACGCCGAGCACGCCGTCATACTTGCCGCCCGTCGGCTGCGTATCGAGATGGCTGCCGACATACACCGGCAGCGCATCGGGATCCGTGCCCGGCCGGGTCATGAACATGGTGCCCATCTGGTCGACGCCCATCGTCAGCCCGGCGTCGCTACACCAGCGCTGGAACAGCCGCCGGCCTTCGCCATCCTCGTCGGTCAGCGTCTGACGATTATTGCCCCCGGCAATGCCGGGGCCAATCTGCGCCATCTCCATCAAGCTGTCCCAGAGCCGATCGCCATTGATCCGAAGGTTTTCTCCTGGGGCAGACATATGGGCGTGCCTCCTACTTGTGGGTCGGGAACGAGAATTCCGCGCCGCCCTTGATGCCGGCGGGCCAGCGGGTGGTGACGGTTTTTAGGCGGGTGTAGAAGTGCACGCCTTCGGGGCCGTAGATGGAGTGGTCGCCGAATAGCGAGCGCTTCCAGCCGCCGAAGGAGTGGCAGGCGACCGGCACCGGGATCGGCACGTTGATGCCCACCATGCCGACTTCGATCTTGTCGGCAAACTCGCGGGCGGCGTCGCCGTCGCGGGTGAAGATAGCGGTGCCATTGCCGTATTCGTGGTCGTTGATCAGCTTGACCGCCTCGGCGAAGTCATTGGCGCGAACTACGGAAAGCACCGGGCCAAAGATCTCTTCCTTGTAGATGGTCATCTCGGGCGTGACGTTGTCGAACAGCGTGCCGCCGACATAATAGCCGCCTTCATAGCCCTGCAGCGTGAAGCCGCGACCATCGACCACGAGGTCGGCGCCCTGCTCGACGCCCGCGTCGATGTAGCCGAGGATTTTGTCGCGGTGCATCTTGGTGACCACCGGACCCATTTCGGCGTCCTTGTCGGTAGCCGGGCCGATTTTCAGCGATTCAACGCGTGGCTTGAGCTTGGCGATCAGCGCATCGGCGGTCTCCTTGCCGACCGGTACGGCGACCGAAATCGCCATGCAGCGTTCGCCTGCCGAGCCGTAGCCGGCGCCCATCAGGGCATCGGCGACCTGGTCGAGATCGGCGTCGGGCAGGATCACCATGTGGTTCTTGGCGCCGCCGAGTGCCTGCACGCGCTTACCTGCCTTGACGCCGCGCTGGTAGACATATTCGGCGATAGGCGTCGATCCGACGAAGCTGACGGCCTTGATATCGGGGTGGTCGAGTATGCCGTCGACCATTTCCTTGTCGCCATGCACGATATTGAGAATGCCCTCGGGCAGGCCGGCTTCCATGAACAGGTTCCACGACAGCATCGAGGCACTGGGATCGCGTTCGGAGGGTTTGAGGATGAAGGCGTTGCCGCAGGCGATGGCCGCCGGATACATCCACATCGGCACCATGGCCGGGAAGTTGAACGGCGTGATACCGGCGACGACGCCGAGCGGCTGGCGGTCGGAATAAGTGTCGATGCTGGGGCCGACGTTGCGGCTGAATTCACCCTTGAGCAGTTGCGGAATACCGCAGGCAAAATCGACGCAGTCGATGCCGCGCGCCACTTCGCCCAGCGCGTCGTCATGCACCTTGCCATGCTCGCGCGAAATCTCGCGGGCGATATCGTCGGCATACTGGTCCAGCAGCGCCTTGAACTTGAACATGACGCGGGCGCGCTTCATCGGCGGGGTATTGCCCCAGGCAACCTGCGCCTTTTTCGCCGACGCAACCGCATCGTTGAGTTCGCTCATCGTCGACAGCGGCAGTTCGGCGGACACTTCGCCGGTGGCCGGATTGAACACCGGCACGCGGCGGCCGGTAGAGACATAGCGCTTGCCGTGGACGGCGTTTTCGATGGTCAGCATGAGACCCTCCCCTTCAGGATAGGAACGAGAATTCTATTTTGGAAGATATAGAACGGTTGTTCCATTTTACTCAAGCGTCTTGAGGATGTCGGCAAGCGTGCCCACGATTTGGTCGATATGGCTTTTTTCGACGATCAGTGGCGGCGACAGCGCGATGGTGTCTCCGGTGGTGCGGATCAAAACGCCGGCCTCGAAGGCTTTGAGGAAGGCCGAAAACGCCCGTTTGGTTGGCTGCCCGGCAATCGGCTGCAACTCGATGGCGCCGACGAGGCCAATGTTGCGCACGTCGATGACGTTGGGCAGGCCCTTGAGCGAATGCAGCGCTTCCTCGAAATAGGGCGCCATTTCCGCACCGCGTGTCAGCAGGCCCTCTTCCTTGTACGTCTCCAGCGTCGCGAGACCAGCCGCCGAAGCGATCGGATTGCCGGAATAAGTGTAGCCGTGGAAAAACTCGATGACATGTTCCGGACCGCCCATGAAGGCATCGTGGATTTCCGAGCTGACCAGCACCGCGCCCATCGGGATCACGCCATTGGTCAGGCCCTTTGCTGTGACCATGATGTCGGGCGTCACGCCGAAATAATCGGCGCCGAAGGGCGTGCCGAGACGACCGAAGCCGGTGATGACTTCGTCGAAAATCAGCAGGATGCCATGCTTCTTGGTGATGTCGCGCAGGCGCTGCAGGTAGCCCGCGGGCGGGATCAACACGCCGGTCGAGCCAGCAACCGGCTCGACGATGACGGCCGCAATGGTTGAGGCATCGTGCAGCGTGACGATGCGTTCCAGTTCGTCGGCGAGTTCCACGCCATATTCCGGCAGGCCTTTGGAGAA
>JAQGKG010000447.1 GCA_028290245.1 Devosia sp.
TCGCTGGTCACATAGAGCTGCAGTTCGTTCATCCGCTCCTGGTCGTAGACAATGGTGCCCTTGCTGCCAAAAATCTGTAGCGCAATACGCCCCTTGCGCCCCCACGCAGAACGATTGAGAGCCATCACACCGCTGATGCCCGCGCCCAGTTCAAACAGCACGCTGGCGATGTCAAAGGTCTCCACGGCGCGGCGTGACCCGTCCTTGGTGGGCCGGTCTGCATAAGGCTTGGACAGATGCGAAAATACCCGCGTCGGCCGCCCAAACAGCACCTGCAACAGGCTCAGCGGATGCACACCAAAATCATCGAGCGCACCATAGCCTGAGCTGGCCTCGCTCTTCCAGTAGAACAGCGCCTCGGGGTCGGCCATGAAATCCTCGTCCATCTCAAGGCGAACATGGTTGACCGTGCCAATGGTCCCATCGGCCAAAATCTGGCCGATCTGCCGGATCAGCGGGTTCTGGATGTAGTTGTAGCCCAGCACCGCCACCCTGCCCGCCGCCCTTGCTGCCGCCGCCATGCGCTCGGCATCCCCCAGTGCCACGGCCATTGGCTTTTCGCACCACACATGCTTGCCCGCCTCAAGCGCAGCAATCGCCATTTCCGCATGGAAGGCATTAGGCGTCGTCACCGAAACAACCTCCACTGCAGGGTCGGCAATCAGCTCGCGCCAGTCCCCAGTGGATTTCTCGAACCCAAACTCATCGGCCTTCTTGCGGGCGATTTCCGCATTCACCTCGGCCAAATGCACCAGCACCAGCCTGGGTCCGTCGCCAAACACCGCTTTGACGCCGTTCCAGGCGAGCGCGTGGCACTTCCCCATATAGCCGGTACCGATCAAACCCACGCCAATTGAAGTTTTCATTCCGTCCTCCACAGATCCCGAAATGAATAGATCATCCGTTCTATTTCTGGAATAGGCTTTCTATGGACACTTGATTGCGGCGGGATATTGGGGATTATGGGCGGGAACAGCGAGATTTTGTCATGTCGGATACAGACGTAAAGCAGCCGGTGCCGCAGGATTTCGATGCGCTGCGGTCAGCTATCCTTGAGCGCAAGGGCGAGTTGCCCAAGCGGCTGACGCAGGTGGCGGCCTATGCGCTGGATCATCCGGACGAGATCGCCTTTGGCACTGCGGCCAGCATTGCAATTTCGGCAGCGGTCCAGCCTTCGACGCTGGTGCGGTTTGCTCAGCATTTTGGCTTCGACGGGTTCTCGGGCCTGCAATTGCTGTTCCGGGCGCGACTGCGCGAACGGACCTCGTCGTATGAGGAGCGCTTACGCACCCTGGAGCAGGATGGCGCGTCGCTAGCTGAAAGCACCACGATTTTCAACGGTTTCGTGGCGGCGGCGCATCGTTCGATTGATGCAATTGCCGCTGCCGTCGAGCCCGACGCTTTCGAGCGCGCCGTAACGCTGCTGGCCAAGGCCGACACCATTTATCTGATCGCCAAGCGCCGGTCCTACCCGATCAGCAGCTATATGGCCTATGCCTTCGGCAAGCTGAAAGTGCGCTGCCAACTTGTCGGCACCTCGGCCGGCATCGACGATGACATGCTGGCCATGGCCACCAGCAAGGACGCGGCTTTTGCCATCAGCTTCTCGCCCTATGCATCTGAAAGCGCGGCGCAGGCCCGCATGATGGCATCGCGCGGCATTCCCGTGGTGTCGCTCACCGATTCGGCATTCTCGCCGCTGGCCGAATGCTCCACGGAGTGGTTCGAGGTGGTCGAGGCCGATCACGCCGGTTTCCGCTCCCTGTCCGCCAGCATGGCCTTCGCCATGGCGCTGACCGTTTCCATCGCCGAAAAACGCCGCCGCGGTTGAGCCGGAAGATGAACGGATTCTGAACGATATCTGAATGCAGAACCGCAATTCCGTCTATGGAATGAACATTCCATATTGACGAACTGTCGGAACCCATGTTTCATATTGGCAACCAGCTTGCTGGGTGACTGCATATTGGCCAGAGGCCGCTTGGGAGGATCGACGTGGCGAATGTGCACCCCGATCACGGGACGAAAACACTCGACGTCATCACCATCGGCCGCGCTTCCGTCGATCTCTATGGCCAGCAGATCGGTACGCGGCTGGAAGACATCGGGAGCTTCGCCAAATCGGTCGGCGGCTGCCCCACCAATATCGCCGTCGGCACGGCGCGCCTTGGCCTCAAATCAGCGCTGATCACCCGCGTCGGCAATGAGCAGATGGGCCGCTTCATCCGCGAACAGCTCGACCGCGAAGGCGTCGAAACCTCCGGCATCGCCACCGACCCGGATCGCCTGACGGCGCTAGTGCTGCTGTCGGTGGAGGCCGAAGGCGTTTCGCCGATGATCTTCTACCGCACCGACTGCGCCGACATGGCGCTGGACGAAAGCGATGTCGACGAAGCCTTGATCGCTTCCGCCCGCGCCGTGGTCGTCACCGGCACGCATTTCTCACGCCCCAACAGCGAAGCCGCGCAAAAAAAGGCTATCCGGTTGGCCAAGGCCAATGGCGCGCGCGTCGCTTTTGATATCGATTATCGCCCCAACCTATGGGGCCTTGCCGGGCACGAAGCGGGCTTTTCCCGCTATGTCGCGTCCGATGTGGTTTCGCAAAAATACCAGTCGGTCCTGCCCGACTGTGACCTGATCGTCGGCACCGAGGAAGAGGTGCTCATTGCCTCCGGTGAAGCCGACCTGCTCTCCGCGCTCAGGACGATCCGAAGCTTGTCCTCCGGCACAATCGTCCTGAAGCGCGGCCCCATGGGGTGCGTGGTCTATGATGGCCCGATCCCCGACAATCTCGAAGACGGCATTGTAGGCAAGGGTTTTCCCATCGAAGTCTACAATGTGCTGGGCGCCGGCGACGCTTTCATGAGCGGCTGGTTGCGCGGCTGGCTGGCCGATGAGCCGCACGCCACCAGCGCCACCTGGGCCAATGCCTGCGGCGCCTTTGCCGTATCGCGGCTGATGTGTGCGCCGGAATATCCGAGCTGGTCCGAGCTCCACTATTTCCTCGAAAACGGCAGCACCGAGCGCGCCCTGCGCAAGGACGCCGAGCTCAACCACATCCATTGGGCCAGCAATCGACGCCGCGAAATCCCCAGCCTGATGGCACTGGCAATCGATCACCGCAGCCAACTCGAAGACCTCGCCAATGGCGATACGAAGCTGCTTGCGCGCATCCCCGCCTTCAAGGCGCTGGCCGTCAAAGCCGCAAGCCGCGTCGCCAACGGGCGTCCAGGCTTCGGCATGCTGCTCGATGACAAATATGGCCGCGACGCGCTGTTTGCTGCTGGCGCGGAAAAAGACTTCTGGATAGGCAAGCCGATCGAGTTGCCCGGCTCCCGTCCGCTACAATTCGAATTCAGCCAGGACCTGGGCTCGCGCCTCGTCGACTGGCCCGTGGATCACTGCATCAAGGTACTATGCTTCTATCACCCCGACGACGCCGCCGACCTAAAGGCCGTCCAGATCGAAAAACTGCGCTCGGCCTATGAGGCAGCGCGCAAGGTGGGACGCGATATCCTGGTCGAAATCATCGCCAGCAAGCATGGCGCGGTGGATGATGATACCGTCAGCCGGGCGCTGACTGAAGTCTATAACGCCGGCATCAAGCCCGATTGGTGGAAGCTCGAGCCACAGGCTACTCCGGCTGCATGGATGACGATCGACCAAGTCATCGAAAGCCGCGATCCGTTCTGCCGCGGCGTAGTGTTGCTTGGGCTGGAGGCCTCACACGACGTGCTGGAAGCCGGCTTCACCGCAGCGCGTAGCTCGCGCACGGTTAAAGGCTTTGCCGTCGGCCGGACAATCTTTGCCGAAGCGGCGAAAAGCTGGTTGGCTGGCACCATGACCGATGAGGCGGCAATCAACGACATGGCACGGAAATTTGGCGCATTGGTTGAAGTGTGGGAACGGCTGGGCGTAAGTCGTGCGGCCTAGCTACTGGCAGCATCTATCCGCAACCACCGTGCGGTACCTCCCCCTTGACGGGGGAGGCTAGGTGGGGGTGTCGTTTGGCCCCGGCATCTGGGCTAAACATCCCCCTCCCTGACCCTCCCCGCGAGGGGGAGGGTGACGACTGAAACATTGCCTAAGCAAGAGACTGGAACACCGCCATGAGCCAACGCACAATCCGCCTGACGATGGCCCAAGCCTTGGCCCGCTTCCTGACCATGCAAAAAACCGTCATCGACGGCGAAACCGTCCCGATCTTCGGCGGTGTCTTCGCCATCTTTGGCCACGGCAATGTCGCCGGTGTCGGCGAGGCCCTGTACGGCATCAAGGACACCCTCCCCACCTATCGCGCTCAAAACGAACAGGGCATGGCCAACGCCGCTGTGGCTTTTGCCAAGGCCAGTTTCCGTCGCCGTTTCATGGCCTGCACCAGCTCCATCGGCCCGGGCGCGCTCAACATGGTGACGGCCGCCGCGCTAGCGCACGTAAACCGCCTGCCCGTGCTGTTGCTGCCCGGCGATGTGTTCGCCAACCGCCTGCCCGATCCCGTCCTGCAGCAGGCCGAAGATTTCGGCGACGGCACCATCACGGTCAACGACTGCTTCAAGCCGGTCAGCCGCTATTTCGACCGCATCACCCGCCCCGAGCAGATCATCCCTGCCCTGCGCCGCGCCATGCAGGTGCTGACCGACCCGGCCGAATGTGGCCCCGTGACGCTGAGCCTGTGCCAGGACGTGCAGGCCGAGGCCTACGATTATCCCGAGAGCTTCTTAGACGAAAAGGTCTGGGGCGTTCGCCGCGTCATGCCGGACAGCGACGAATTCGCCACGGCTGCGACGGCGCTGCTGCATGCCAAAAAGCCGGTGATCATCGCCGGCGGCGGCGTGCTGTATTCGGAAGCCACCAAGTCCCTTCGCACCTTTGCCGAGCGCTACGGCGTGCCGGTGCTCGAAACCCAGGCGGGCAAGTCCAGCCTGCCGCACGACCATCCGCTCAACATGGGTTCGGTTGGCGTTACCGGCACATCCGCCTCCAACAATCTGGCCGAAGAGGCCGATGTGGTGCTGGCCATCGGCACGCGACTGCAGGATTTCACCACCGGCTCCTGGGCGCTGTTCAAGAACGACAACCTCAAGATCATTGGTCTTAACGTGCAGCCTTTCGATGCCCACAAGCATCAGGCGCTGCCGCTGGTAGCCGATGCCAAGGCCGCTCTGGATGCGCTCAATGCTGCGCTGACCGGCTGGCTGGTCGACAGTGACTGGACCGACAAGGCCAAGGCCGGCAAGGACGAGTGGCTGATCGCGGCCGACCGCGCCACGGCATCGACCAACGCCGAACTGCCGTCCGATGCGCAGGTGATCGGCGCCGTACAACGTGCCCGCGAAAATGCCGTTTTGGTCTGCGCCGCCGGCGGCCTGCCGGGCGAATTGCACAAGCTGTGGAAGGCCAACGGGCCGGGCAGCTACCACATGGAATATGGCTTCTCGACCATGGGGTACGAGATTGCCGGCGGCCTCGGCGTCAAGCTGGCGCGACCGGACGCCGATGTCGTCGTCATGGTCGGCGACGGCAGCTACATGATGATGAACTCGGAAATCGCCAGCTCGATCATGCTGGGCGCCAAGCTCACCATCGTGCTGCTCGACAACGCCGGCTATGGCTGCATCAACCGGCTGCAGATGGCCACCGGCGGTGCCAACTTCAACAATCTCCTTGCAGACACCCACCACGTCACCCTGCCCGGCATCGACTTCGCCGCCCACGCCGCATCGATGGGTGCCATGTCGCGCAAAGTCAGCTCCATCGCCGAACTGGAAACCGCGTTGCAGGAAACCGAGAGCAATGATCGCACGACGGTCATCGTTATCGACACCGACCCGCTGGTGACCACCGACGAGGGTGGTCATTGGTGGGATGTCGCCGTCCCGGAGGTTAGCGATCGTCCGCAAGTGAATGCCGCGCGCGAAGCGTATGTGACAGCGCTGAAAGCGCAGCGGGCTGGCTAGGCCTGAATTCAATATTTGATACTGGAGCCTGAAATTGAAAGCCAAACTCGGCATGTCGCCTATCGCGTGGTGGAACGACGATCTCGTCGAACTCAGCGATGACGTTTCCCTTGAGGAATGCCTGCGCCAGTCGCGTTCGGCGGGTTTTACCGGCATGGAAAAAGGCCGTCGTTTCCCGGACGATCCGAGCGTCATGCTGCCCATTCTTAAGGCCGCCGACGTCACGCTGTGCGGCGGGTGGTTTTCCGGCACGCTAGTGGACGAAGACCTCGCGGCCAACAAGGACCGCATCGCGCCGATGATCGAGCTCTTCAAAGCCGTCGACGCACCATGCATCGTCTATGGCGAGGTCGGCCGCTCCGTCCAAGGCAAGCGTGAAATCCCGCTAGCGCAAAAGCCGAAGCTCTCCGACGACGAAATGAAGGCTTATGCTCGCAAGGTCACCCAGTTTGGCGAATGGTGCTCCGAGCAGGGCATGCCGCTGAGCTATCATCACCACATGGCCGCAGTGGTCGAAACCGAAGCCGAACTGGACGCCTTCATGGCCAATTCAGGCGCCGGCATTCCGCTATTGCTCGACGCCGGTCACCTGGCATTCGCGGGTGGCGACGTACTCCGCGCCATCGACAATCACCATGCCCGCATCAACCACGTGCACGTCAAGGACGTCCGCCTTGACGTCATCAACAAGCTGAACCGCACCAGGCAATCTTTTCTAGATGCCGTAGCGCTTGGCGCCTTCACCGTCCCCGGCGATGGCTCTCTAGACTTCGGCACTATCGTGCAAAAGTTCGCCGACTACGGCTACGAAGGCTGGTTCGTCGTCGAGGCCGAACAGGACCCCAAGCCCAATCCACCACTCCGAATGGCGCAGGTCGGCCACGCCGAGCTGATGCGCGTGATGACGGCGGCTGGCTACACGGTGGAAACGCAGGGCTTCCCCAAGGGGTGAGCCTTGCTTACAAGGCCATCCAGACAGTTTTTCGTAAAGGATGGCGTTTTGGCTCTCAAGACCAGCGACGTGAATTGGTTTCGACCCCTGTGGCGCCGCGTTGCGGTGACGGCGTTCCTTGCCGTGTGGTGCGCCTGGGAATGGATATGGAACCAAGAGCCGTTCTGGGGCGTGCTGGTCGGCGCGGCGCTCGCCTATTCGCTGTACAATTTCTTCTACGCCTTCCCCAAAGCGGAGCCGGTAAATGAGCAGATCCCACCTCCAGTTGAGCCCGAAGGCGAAGACGGGCCTCGTCCATGACATCACCCCGGCCTCGGCTGGGTGGAACTATGTCGGCTTTGCGCTGCACCGACTGAGCTCCGGTCAGGTTGCCGGTGGCGGGAGCGGCGAACAGGAACTATGCCTAGTGCTGGTCAGCGGCAAGGCGCGAATTGCGGTCGATGGGCACGATTTCGGCGAGATCGGCGAGCGCATGAGTCCGTTCGACGGCGCGCCATGGGCGGTGTATATTCCCATGGGCAGCGAGTGGATTGCCGATGCAGCCACCGATGTGGAACTGGCGGTTTGCGCAGCGCCGGGTGGTGGCGACTTCAAGGCCCGTGTCATCGCGCCGGGCACGCATCCCCGCCTGTCGCGCGGCAAGGGCGCCAATATAAGGCACGTCTATAACATCATGCCCGAAGACGACGGCGCGGCGCATTCGCTGCTGGTGGTCGAAGTCATCACGCCACAGGGCAACACATCGTCCTATCCCCCACACAAGCACGACCAGGACGACCTGCCCAACGAGAGCTTTCTCGAAGAGACCTACTATCACCGCCTGAACCCGCCGCAGGGTTTTGCCTTCCAGCGCGTGTACACCGACGACCGCAGCCTCGATGAAGCCATGGCCGTGGAAGATGGCGACGTGACGCTGGTGCCGAAGGGGTATCATCCGGTTGCGACGACGGCGGGGTATGACCTGTATTATTTGAATGTGATGGCCGGACCAAAGCGGGTGTGGAAGTTCCACAACGCGCCCGAACATGAGTGGCTTTTGAAATGACAAAGGGCGCCATCGGCGCCCTTTCTTCTCGAAGCGGTGACGCAATCAGCGCCCCTGGAAAACGCTCTTATCCGCCAGCGCGCCGGTGACTTCGCTCACCTTGACAGCCCGGCCTTCCTTCACCGACTTCAGCGCCGCATCAGCCAGCGCTAGTGCGATCAGCCCATCCAGCCCACTTGGCGAGGCCGGCGACTTGGACTCCACCGCATCGATAAAGCTGCTGATCTCCCGCGCATAAGCGTCGGTATACCGCGTCATGAAAAAATCATGCAGCGGCGGTCGCGTATACCCCGACGCATTGGCCACCTCGATCGACACCGGGCGCTGGTTCTCAGCCGAGACAGCGCCCTTGGACCCATGCACCTCGATGCGCTGGTCATACCCATAGGTGGCGCGGCGCGAGTTCGAGATCGTCGCGTGCTTGCCAGAAGCGGTCGACAGCATCACCGACACCGAGTCATAATCGCCAGCCTCGCCGATTGCCTTATCGGTCAGGACTGAAGCCTGGGCAGAGACGCTGTCGATCTCCTCGCCCAGCAGCCAGCGCGCCATATCGAAATCGTGGATCGTCATGTCGCGGAAAATGCCGCCAGAGCGCTTGATGTAGTCGACGGGCGGCGCGCCGGGATCGCGCGACACGATGGTGACCATCTCGACCACGCCAATCTCGCCCTTTTCGATGACATCGCGCACGGCCATGAAATGCGGATCGAAACGGCGGTTGAAGCCGACCATCAGCGTGGCGGCTTCCGCATCAACGACTTTCAGGCACGCCTTGACGCGCTCGACGTCGAGATCGATCGGCTTCTCGCAAAAGATCGCCTTGCCGGCGCGGGAGAACTGCTCGATCAGTTCAGCGTGGGTATCGGTGGGGGTGCAGATCACCACGGCGTCGATATCGGATGCCTTGAGGATGGCCTCGACGGTGCCGACTTCGGCGCCATACTGGCTGGCTAGATCGGTTGCGGCCTTGTCGAAGGCGTCGGCCACGGCGACCAGTTTGGCCTTGGAGCTGGCGGTGATGGCCTTGGCGTGCACCTTGCCGATGCGGCCGGCGCCGAGCAGGCCGAAACGAACAGTCATATGTAGTCTCCGGAAGAATGCGCGGGTAAGTGGCGCGGAATTATTGGGTCAGGCCTTCTTGCGTTTGCGCTGGCGGTATTGGTCGGCGACCACGGCGGCGACGATGATCATGCCCTTGATGATCTCCTGATAATAGGCGTCGATACGCAGGAAGGTGAAGCCGGAAGTCATGGTGCCAAGGATTATGGTGCCGATGACAGTGCCGGTGATGCGCCCCTGCCCGCCCGCCAGCGAGGTGCCGCCGATGACCGCTGCGGCGATGGCGTCGAGCTCATACATCACGCCCATGCCGGCCTGTGCGGTCTGTGCCCGGGCGGCGGTGACCAAGCCGGCGAGGCCCGCCAGCATGCCGGCAATGGCGTAGACCTTGATCAGGTGTTTTTCGATATTGATGCCGGAAACGCGGGCGGCCTGCGGGTTGGCGCCGATGGCATAGGTGAACTTGCCATAGCGGGTGTAGCGCAAGGCAATGTGGAAAATCAGCGCCACGCCGAGGAAAATCAGCACGGGCCAGATGCCGAAGCCGATGAAGGTAAACTCTGGCGTCAGGCCCGAAACCGGCTGCCCCTTGGTGTACCATTTAGCGACGCCGCGCGCCGAAACCATCATGCCCAGCGTGGCGATGAAGGGCGGGATCTTGGTGTAGGAAATCAGCGACCCGTTGATCACGCCGGCCAGCGTGCCGATAGCGAGGCCTATGACCAGCGGAATGATCACCGGCAGGCCCACCAGTGCCGGATACACCGGCCGCGCCCAGTCGGCACTCTGCGCAAAGCTGGCAGCAATCATGGCGGTCATGCCGACGACCGAGCCGGAGCTGAGGTCGATGCCGCCGGTGATGATGACCTGGGTCACGCCGACCGCAATGATACCGACCACCGAGACCTGCAGGATCATGATGGTCAGCCGCTGCTGGTTCATCAGGAACGACTGGCCAACGAAAATCCAGCCCAATATCTCAAAGGTCAGCGCAATGCCGACCAGCACCAGCAGGATCGACAGTTCGGTCGGCAACTTGCGCCGGCGCACCCGAGGCGCGGCCAGAGTTTCGGAAGTGATGGTCATGGCTGGGTCCTCCCCGAGCAGTATCTGGAGTTATTCGTCATCGCGCTGCCAAGTCCATGATTTTGACCTGGTCGGCCTCGGCGCGGTCCAAAATGCCCGTAGCGCGGCCGTGGTGCATCACCATGATGCGGTCGCTCATGCCGAGGACTTCGGGCAGTTCCGACGAGATCATGATTACGGCGACGCCTTGCCGCGCGAGCTGCGTCACCAGCTTGTGGATTTCGGCCTTGGCGCCGACGTCGATGCCGCGCGTCGGCTCGTCCAGAATAAGAATTTTCGGATCGGTCAGCAGCCAGCGGCCGATGAGCACCTTCTGCTGGTTGCCGCCCGACAGGTTTTCCACCCTTTCGTCGAGGCTAGGCGTTTTCACCCGCAGCTTCTGGCTCATCTCCTCGCAGACGGCGCTCAGCGTGTTCTGCGTCACGAAACCGAAGCGGGTATATTTGTCCTGCAGCACGGCGAGTTGCATGTTTTCCTGAATGTCGAGCGACAGCAGGCAGCCGGTTTCCTTGCGGTCTTCGGTGATGAAGGCCATGCCGTGCTGGATGGCGACGGTCGGCGAGGAAATAGCGACCTTCTCTCCACGAATGGAGATGGTGCCAGACGAGGCTGGCGTCACGCCAAAAATCGTCTCCGCCACATTGGAGCGGCCAGAGCCGACCAGCCCGGCAATACCGAGGATTTCTCCGGCGCGCACGTCAAAGCTTATGTCGGAGAACACGCCGTTGAGCGTCAAGTTCTTGACCGACAGCACGACCTCGCCGATCGGGACGATTTCCTTGGGAAACAACTGGGTGATTTCCCGCCCGACCATCATGCGGATGATTTCGTCACGGGTCACATCTGTCGAGGCATGGGTGCCGATGTAACGACCGTCACGAAATACCGAAAACTCGTCGGCGATCTCGAACAGCTCGTTCATCTTGTGGGTGATGTAGACGATGCCGATGCCCTGCGCCCTGAGGTCGCGGATAATGGCGAAGAGGTGCGCCACCTCGGTCTCGGTCAGCGCCGAGGTCGGCTC